>JAYWIE010000642.1:0-1874 GCA_043789155.1 Rubricoccaceae bacterium
GGTGGTACACCACGACGCCGACGAGCACCGGCACGAGCATCACGAGCGCGAGCGGCACGAAGCGCCCCGCGAGCAGCAGCGCCCCGGCGAGCGCCTCGACGGCAGAGACGATCGGCAGGTAGTGGCCCGCCACGAGCATCCCGAGGAACGCGCCGCCGTCTGCGGGCGCGGGCGGCTGCGGGATAAAGTGGAAGAAGCCGTTGAGGCCGAAGACGAGAAACATCAGGCCCATCAGGACGCGGACGATGGTGACGGCGAGGCGCATGGCACGGAGCAGAGAATGAGTGTTGCAACGTACATCATGCGGGCGTCCTGCGTGCCGCCGTCCCCGCGCAGGCTTCCCCGCGCGGGCTTCCCCGCGCGGGCTTCTCCGCGCGCGCGCCGGCGGCCGCGGTACGTTGCATCCCTGCCGCGGCGCACCCGTACGTCCGCCGCCCCGCCCAGTCCGCCCGTGCCCGTCGACTCGCCGCCTTCCGTTCCGCGCCCCGCCGCGCCCCGCCGCAGCCTGCCCCGTCGCCTCGGCCGGCGGCTGACGCGCGGCGTGGTGCGCGGCACGGCCCGTCTGTTCCGGCCCGCGGCCCGCCGCCTCAGGTCGGTCCGGACGGCGGCGGACGGCCGGTCGCGTGCGGTCGCCGTCGCGCTCGGGCTCGCGTGGAGCGCGCTCGGGGGGGCCGTGCTCGGCGGCGTCGCGCTCGTCCTCGTCGGGCTCGCCGTGTGGCCGTTCACGCCCAGCCGCGAGAGCATCCGCCACGCGCGCGACCTCGCCCCGAGTACCGTCGTGGCCGCGGACGGCCGCACCATCGCCACCTTCGCCCGTGCGGGACGGACGTGGACGCCGCTCGCGGACGTCTCGCCGGCCGTCGTCGCCGCCCTGCTCGCGACCGAGGACCGGCGCTTCTACGACCACGGCGGCCTCGACCTGCGCCGCACCGTCGGGGCCGTGCTGCGCACCATCGGCGGGACGCCGCAGGGCGGCTCGACGCTCACGCAGCAGCTCGCGCGCAACCTCTACCCCGAGCGCATCGGCCGCAGCCGCTCGGTCGTCCGCAAGGTCAAGGAGGCCATTACGGCGTGGACGCTCGAGTCCGTCTTCACCAAGGACGAGATCCTCGAGGCGTACCTCAACTCGGTCCCGTACCTCTACAACGCCGTCGGCGTGGACCGCGCGGCGCGGACCTACTTCGGCGTCCCGGCCGCCCGGCTGGACACGCTCCAGGCGGCCCTGCTCGTCGGCGTGCTCAAGGGGACGTCGCAGTACAACCCGGTGCGCCACCCCGAGGCGGCGCGGCGGCGGCGCGACGCCGTCCTCGCGAGCCTCGTCGCCGTCGGCGAGATGACGCCGGCGCGGGCGCGCGCGCTCGGCGAGCGGCCGCTCGGGCTGCGCTTCGAGCGCCTGCCGCAGCCGCGCAACCGCGCGCCGCACTTCGTCGAGGCCGTCCGGCAGCAGGCCGAGGCGTGGGCCGCGGCCGAGGGCCTCAACCTCTACGGCGACGGCCTGACGATCCACACGACGCTGGACCTGCGGATGCAGGAGGCCGCCATCGCGGCCGTCGTCTCGGCCGGCGACGCGCTCCAGGACGTCGCCGACGTCGAGTGGGGCAGGGCAGGGGAGCGCCGCCTCGGCACGACGACCGCCCCCTACACGGCCGCGCGCCGCCGCACGGCCCCGTTCGCGCACTTCTGGCGCACGCGCCGCGACCTCGCGGACGCCTTCGTGCGCGAGAGCGCGGCCTACCGCGGTGCCACCGCCGCAGGCATGACGCCGGCGCGGGCGCTCGACAGCCTCCGCTCGGACGGCCCGTTCATGGACGGGCTCCGCGCGGCCAAGACGCGCCTCGAGGCCGGCTTCGTCGCCATAGACCCCGCGACCGGCG
>JAYWIE010000643.1:0-1873 GCA_043789155.1 Rubricoccaceae bacterium
GCGCCCCGCCGGCGGCGGCCGCGAGCGGCACGCTCGCCCCGGCCGCGAGCGTCGCCCCGAGCCCGATCGCCGACGAGTACAGGCTCGTCATCGGCCCGACGCGGTCGGGGAAGTCGCGCTTGACGAGCGTCGGCAGCAGCACGTTGCCGAGCGCGATCCCGACGCCGAGCACGGCCGTCCCGCCGAACAGAAGGGCCGTCCCGGGGACGGACCGAGCCGCCACGCCGGCCGCGACGAGGCCGAGCGCGAGCGCGAGCGCGCCCTCGACGCCGAGACGCCGCGTCGCGACGGGCGTCAGCGCGGAGACGAGGCCGAAGGCGAGCAGCGGCAGCGTCGTGAGCAGCCCGAGCGCCGTGTTCGAGAGGCCGGTCGCGTCGCGCACCGCGGCCACGAGCGGCCCGACGGCTGCGAGCGCCGGGCGCAGGTTCAGCGCGACGAGCACGATCCCGGCGACGAGCAGCCCGCGGCTCGGGCGGGCAGAGACAGACGTGGACATTCTGGCGGGGAGACGAGGCCCGGCAGGATCGCCCCGCTCCGCCCCGACGCCGCGCGGCGCGGACGAATCCGCCGGATTCAGACAGAGCAGGGGATGCGGGATGCGGGATAGGGGATGGGGAAAATGCCTTCTCCGCATGCCCCATCCCGCATCCACATCCCGTATCCCCCATCCCGCATCCCCCCTCAGCCCAGCACGTCCGTCCGGAACGTGTCGTCGGCGCGGACGGAGCGGACGAAGGCGGCGAGCAGCGCGACCGTGTGCGCGACGTCGCCGAGGTCCACGGTCTCGACCGTCGAGTGCATGTAGCGCATCGGGAGCGAGACGAGGGCGGCGGGGATGCCCGAGCGGCTCGTGAAGATGACGTCGGTGTCGGTCCCCGAGTACCGGCTCGACGACTCGTGCTGGAGCGGGATGCCCTCGGCCTCGGCCACCTGGATCAGGCGCGCGACGACGGCCGGGTGGTTTACGGTCCCGTGCGTGACGGTCGGCCCGAGGCCGAGCTTCACGGAGCCGTGCTTGGCCGCGTCGATGCCGGGCGAGTCGGTCGCGTGCGTGACGTCGAGCACGACCGCGACGTCGGGGCGGATGGCGTGGACGGCCATCTTCGCGCCGTTGTGGCCGATCTCCTCCTGGACGGCGTTGAGCGCGACGGTCGTCGCGAGCGGAGCCGCGCCGGCGAGGCCAGCGCCGTCACCCCCGTTGCCGGCGAGGCGCTCGAGGACGCGGGCGAGGACGAAGCCGCCCATGCGGTTGTCGAGCGCGCGCCCGGCGACCCGGTCGCCGATGCGCTCGGCCGCGTCGGCGTAGACGCCGGGCTGCCCGACGCGCAGGCCGAGCGCGGCCACGCCGGCGGCGTCCGACGCGCCGACGTCGACGAAGAGCTCCTCGACCTTGGGCACCTTCTCGTCGTCTCGGTCGCGGATGTGGATGGCCGTGTTGCCGAGGATGCCCCGGACGGGCCCGGCCGCGCCGGCGAAGACGATGCGGCGGGCGCGGGCGATGGCGTGGTCCGAGCCGCCGATGCGGTCGACGCGCAGGAAGCCGTCGTCGGTGACGTGCTTGATGGCGAAGCCGATCTCGTCGGCGTGGGCCTCGAGCAGGACGCGGGGCGCGCCGCCGGTGCCGTCGAGCGTCGCCCACGCGCTGCCGTAGGCGTCGGCCTCGACGCGCGTCGCGTGCGGCCGCACGTGGCGGACCCACAGGCGCTGCCCGGGCGCTTCGAAGCCGGTCGGGGAGGGCGTCGCGAGCAGGTCGAAGAGGAAGGCGAGGTCGGCGTCGGAGAAGGGCATCGGTTCGGGTTGTGCCGGCAGGGCTACTCGGCCGTCTCGAAGGTGCCGGGACAGGCGAGGCGGGCGAGGTCGAGCGCGGACCCGA
>JAYWIE010000644.1:0-1872 GCA_043789155.1 Rubricoccaceae bacterium
GCCGACGCCGCGGCCCGCCGCGCCGCCGCACACCGCGCAGGACTCGCCCATCGGCGCGCTGCGCGTCGCGGCGACGCCGCTGCCGGTCCCGGCGTTCGACGCGGCCGACGTCGAGGCCGGCGTCCGCGCGGTGCTCGAGGCGCAGGTGCGGGCGTGGAACGCCGGCTCCGTCCGCGACTTCATGGGCGGCTACGCCGAGGTCGACTCGCTCGTGTTCCTCTCCGGCACGACGGTCCGCAGGGGCTGGGAGGAGGCGCTCTACGGCTACCTCCGCACCTACCCCGACGCGGCGGCGATGGGCCTGCTGTCGTTCGACGAGGTCACGGTGACGCCGCTCTCGGGCGTGCACGCGGTCGCGTGGGGCCGCTGGCGTCTGCGCGTGGACGGGCCGGCGGGCGCGCAGCCGGGCGGCCTGTTCACGCTCGTGTTCGTGAAGACGGACCAGGGCTGGCGCATCGTCCACGACCACACGTCGTAGCCCGGCACCGGTCCCGGAACGGACGGCGGCCCGTCAGCGGAAGCGCACGGTCGTCGTGCCGGGCGGCTGGATGACGAGGCGGTCGGCCGGGGTCATCCGGCGGCGCACGGCGTCGAGCGGGACCGACTGCGACGAGGCCAGCTCGGGGTGCCGGCCGACGAGGTCGAGCAGCGGCCCGAACGGCAGGTCGATGAGCGTCGTCGTGGCTGCGGTGCCCTCGGCCGGCTCGCCGAGCGCGACGACCTCGACCGTCGCGTGGGCGTCGGCCATGAGCACGCGCGTCATCACGAGCGACTCGGCGACGGCGGCCGTGTCGGGCGGCGCGAACGCGTCCGGCGGGCCGTCCGGCGTCGTGATGTGGAGCGCGGCCGGCGCGCCGGCGGTGGCGGCGTCGAAGGCGAACGTGTAGAGCGGCGGCAGGCCCGCGACAGCAGCGAGCTGCTCGGGCTCGGTCGCGTTGTCGGGCAGGCGGTAGCGCAGCCCGGCGACGTCGCGGAAGGCGTAGACGGTCGTGCGGACGCCGCCGAGCGTGTCGGTGTGGACGAGCGTCACGCCGTCGCCCAGGCGGGCGGCGCGCGAGAGCAGCGCCTCGGCCGTGCTCAGCGGCGCGTCGCTGCCGCGCATCATCTCGCGGGCGGGCCCCGAGAGCGCGAGCGTCTCGGTGAGGGTACCGCTGCCGTCGGGACGGACGGCGATGGTCGAGCGGAACGTGAAGCAGCCGCACAGCGCGACGGCGCAGACGGCGGCGCAGACGGCGGCGGGGGCGAATCGGGCCACGGGGGGACGGGCGGATGAGGCCGGAGTTTAGCCGGTTCTGCGGGCCGCCGGCGGGTCCCGCTGTGAGACGGCGCGCGGTTCATGCGGCGCGGCTGTCACGCGCGGGCGTCCAAAGCCACCGATTCCGCGGCGGCGGGCCGTCCGGAGGCCACATTGCAACAGGCGGCGCATCCCCTGCCGATAACTCCCGTGCCCTCTGCCCTCCTCGCCCCGCCCGTGCCCACGCGCCACACGTTCCACCACCGCGGCTTCTCGCTCGAGATCCGCCGTGCGCCGGCCGGCTTCGCCTTCACGATCCGGCAGGGCGCGGACGCGCTGCACGCGTCGCGCGCGGATTTCGCGACGGCCGTCTCGGCCGACCGCGCCGCGCGCCGGTTCGTCGACGACGCGCTGTTCTCGTTCGAGTTCGCGACGCAGGCGCTCGAGGCCTGACCCGCACGGACGCGAGCGAGGGTGCCCTGCCAGATCCAGCCCCTCTGTCACGGCTCAGGCGTCAGCGCCAGGCTCCGGCGCGCACGCCCCGTCTGATCCGGAGCCTGGCGCTGACGCCTGAGCCGTGACAGAGGGGCTGGATCTGGCAGGGCACCCTCGCTCGCGTCCGTGCGGGTCAGGCCTCG
>JAYWIE010000645.1:0-1869 GCA_043789155.1 Rubricoccaceae bacterium
GCCTCGATGTCGCGCGCGGTGATGCTGGCGACAGGCCTCGACGGATCGGCGTGCGTCATGAACCACCGGCTCACGCGCTCGTGGTTTGCGACCGTGTTGTGAGCCCGGTGAGCACGGCTGGCGAGGAAGCGCTCACGGGCCTCTGCGAGCGTCACGGTGGCGCGCTGTGCCTCTCCCCTGCCCCGAGTCCCGGGCACGGGCGCGGCGTCGCTCCACGGGTCGTAGCGGCCCTCGGCGTACTCGGCCTCCCAGAACCTCCGGAGGCGTTCAGCGGGCCGGACCTCTCGGACTCCCGTCGAGACGCGACGCCTCTGGGGCGTGCGGTCAGCGTCGTAGAACTGGACGATGTAGACCCCGGTGCGGGTGTCTCGGCTCATTCCTGCCATGGCTCTCTGGCCCCGTCACGGGGGCGATGAGAGAGACGGTGGGACAGCCGCGATGCAGGCAATATGCAGGCAGTCGGTGCGGCAGACCGGACAGAAAGGCGACCTTGTCAAGCACAAAGGGCCCTCAGGATCGCTCCTGAAGGCCCTCTAGGCGTGCCCGAGACTGGAATCGAACCAGCACTCCCGTAAGGGAACACGTCCCTGAAACGTGCGCGTCTACCAATTCCGCCACTCGGGCGAGTGGACCACGAAAGTAGCACGCCCGCCGCGGCCCGTCCACGCCCGCCGCGCTCTCCACGCCTTTTGCACCCGGCGCGCGGCCCCGCCCGGTGCGATCATCCGGCACACCCCGCCCCTCCCGTCGGGTGAACCCGAACCTATGCGCCGTCCCGCCCTTCTCGCCGTCCTGCTCGTCGCCGCAGCCGCACTGCCCGCGAGCGCGCAGGTGCAGCGCCCGCGCCCGTACCCCGTCTTCACGCCGCCCGCCGTCCAGCGCGCCATCGCCGCCGGCACGCGCACGCCCGACGGCCGCCCCGGCCCGCGCGCCTGGCAGAACGCGGCGGTCTACCGCCTCGACGCCCGCCTCGACCCGGCCACGATGACGCTCGCTGGCCGCGGCACCATCGCCTACACCAACGCCTCGCCGGACACCCTCGCCTTCCTCGTCCTCTCGCTGCGCCAGAACATCCACGCGCCCGGCGTGCCGCGCAACCGCCCCGTCACCGTCACCGGCGGCCTCGCGCTCGGCGCGCTCGCCGTCGACGGGCAGCCCGCAGCCGAGACGGGCGGCCTCGCCGAGCCCGGCCAGTACCGCATCGACGGGACCGTCCTGACGCTGCGGCCTACGCGGCCCGTCGCCCCCGGCGCGACGGTGACGCTGGACGTGGCGTGGGCCTACCCGGTCCCGCCCAACACCGGCGCGTTCCGGCAGGGGCAGGACGGCGAGGTCGTCTTCCTCGGCTATTGGTACCCGCAGATGGCCGTCTACGACGACGTCGACGGCTGGCACACGGACCCGTACCTCGGCAACGGCGAGCACTACATGGGCTACGCGAGCTACGACGTCGCGCTCGACGTGCCCGCGGGCTGGCTCGTCCGCGGCACCGGCACGCTCGCCAATTCCGAGGCCGTGCTCACGGCCGAGACGCGCGCCCGCCTCGACCGCGCGATGACCGAGGACGGCGTCGTGCACGTCGTGACGGCTGAGGAGCGCGGCCGGGCGACGCTCGCCGGCCCGGACGGCCGCGCGGTCTGGCGCTGGCACGCCGAGAGCGTCCGCGACTTCGCGCTGTCAACCTCGGCCGCGTACGTGTGGGACGCGACGCACGCCCGCGTCGACCAGAGCGCGCCGATCCTCGCCGGCGCGCCCGAGCGCGTCGCGATCCACACGCTCTACCGGCCCGGGACGGCCTCGTGGAACCGCTCGGCCGAGTTCGAGCGGGCGTCGATCGAGCACCTCTCGCGCCTCGTGATGCCCTACCCC
>JAYWIE010000646.1:0-1863 GCA_043789155.1 Rubricoccaceae bacterium
GGCCAGCGCGGCGCGGGCACGCCGCTGGGGGGCTGCGGGTCGGTCATGAGGAGAGCTTGCCGCCGGTCACTTCGAGGATGGCCCCGGTCGTGAACGACGAGTCGTCGCAGGCGAAGTAGACGTAGGCCGGGGCGAGCTCCTCGGGCTGCCCGGGGCGCGCGAGGGCAACCTCGTGGCCGAACTGCTCGACCTCCTTCTGCGGCATCGTCGCCGGGATCGCGGGCGTCCAGACGGGGCCCGGCGCGACGCAGTTCACGCGGATGCCGCGCGGGGCGAGGTTCAGCGCGAGCGACTTGGTGAAGGCGTGGATCGCGCCCTTCGTCGCCGTGTAGTCGATGAGCATGAGGTTGCCCGTCAGGCCGACGATGCTGCCCGTGTTGACGATCGCCGAGCCCTCCTTGAGGTGCGGCAGGGCCTCCTGCGCCATGTGGAAGTAGCCGAAGATGTTGGTCTCGAACGTCCGCCGGAACTGCTCCTCGGTGACGTCCTCGAAGCGCTCCTGCGCCTGCTGGAACGCGGCGTTGTTGACGAGCACGTCGAGCCCGCCGAGCGTGTCCACGACCTGCTGCACGGCCGCTTTCACCTGCGCCCGGTCGCGGACGTCGCACTGGATGGACAGGCCTTTGCGGCCCTGGCCCTCGATCATGCCGACCGTCTCGGCCGCGTCGCTGTCCTCGGCGAGGTACACGATGGCGACGTCCGCGCCCTCCATCGCGAACGCGACGGCGACGGCGCGGCCGATGCCCGAGTCGCCCCCGGTGACGAGCGCGACCTTGCCGGCCATCTTGCCGGCCGGTTTGTAGAACGAGAGGTCGGAGTCCGGCTGCTGCTCCATGTCGGACTGGCTCGCCGGGAACGACAGCTTCTGGGCGTGGATCTCGTCGGAGGTCGGGCGGAACTCGCCTTCGGGGGACGTGGACATCGGGACGGGAGGCGGGAGAGGGGTCGGCGCGCTACCCGGGGCCGCGCGTCCGGGTTTCCGCCGGCGCAGATCGGGCGACCCGCGGGCGGCGAGGGGGTCGCAGGCCTCTGGCTCGGGCACCGTGCGCTCACCGAGCGGCCCGGACCCTACCGCGGCCAGCGCCTCCGTCGTAAACTTCGACAGCTAAACCGGACGCCCGTGCCCGACTCTCCTTCCGACGGCACCGCGAGCAGCGTCCCCGCCGGCAACGGCATCGCCACCGACCGCAGCGCCGTCTCTGCGCCCGGCAGCCTCACGCCCGCCGCCGAGGCGGTGCCCGTCCCAGCCGACGAGGCCTCCGACGACCCGGCTGCCGGCCGGCTCGAGAGCCCGCTCCTCGTCGTCGGCCTCGGCGCGTCCGCGGGCGGCATCGAGGCCCTCGAGCGCTTCTTCCGCGCGCTCCCCGACGCGCCCGGCGCGGCCTTCGTGGTCGTGCTGCACCTCTCGCCGGACCACGAGAGCCACCTCGCGGGCATCCTCCAGAAGGCGACCGCGATGCCGGTCCGGCAGGTCCGCGAGACCGTCCGGACCGAGGCGAACTGCGTCTACGTCATCCCGCCGGGCCAGAGCCTCTCGATGGCCGACGGCGCGCTGCGCCTCTCGCAGTGGGCGGACGAGGCCGAGCACCGCGCGCCGATCGACCTCTTCTTCCGGACGCTCGGGCAGGAGCACCGCCGCTGCGCCGCCGTCGTGTTCTCGGGCTTCGGGGCCGACGGGTCGGTCGGGATCACGCAGATCCGCGAGGCCGGCGGGCTCGTCCTCGCCCAGGACCCCGCGGACGCCGAGCACGGCGTGATGCCGCGCAGCGCCATCGAGACCGGCCTCGTCGACGACGTGCTGCCGGCCGAGGGCCTCGCCGCGCGTGTCGCGGCCTACGCCGCCGGGACGGCGCAGCCCCTGCC
>JAYWIE010000647.1:0-6500 GCA_043789155.1 Rubricoccaceae bacterium
TCCAGCCCGCGCCGGAGCGCGTCGGCGAGCGCCGGCACGTCGGCCGGGTCCGCGACGACGCCCGCGCCGTGGGTGGCGACGGCGTCGCGCAGCGGGACGATGCCCGCGCCGGCGAGCACGGGGACGTCGGCCGCGGCGTACTCGAAGAGCTTGTTCGGCAGGCCCATCCGGAGGCTCTCCGTCAGAGGCTCGGCCGCGATCGCGCCGAGGTCGGCGTCGGGCGTGAGCGCCAGCAGCGCGCCCGGCGGCGTGAACGGGACGTGGTGCGTGCGGCCCGGCGCGACCCGCGCGCCGAGCGCCCGAAGCTCGCTCTCGAGCGGCCCTTCGCCGACGAGCGCGAGGTGGACGCCCGGCACGCGCGCCGTGGCCTCGACGAGCGCGACGAGCCCGCGGCCCGGCCGCAGCAGGCCCTGGTACAGCACGAGCGGCGCGTCGTCCGCGACCTCGACCAGGCGGCGCAGCGCGCCCGTCCGCGGCCTCCGGCCGGCGTCCGACGTGTTGCGCACGACGACCGGGCGCGCGATGCGCCGCTCGGCGGCGAGGCGGTCCGCGATGGCGTCGTTGACCGTGAACGCGACGTCCGCGCGCGGCGCGAAGCGCTGCTCCACGGTCCGCCACGCCCACGAGACGTGCGGCCGGCCGGCCGCAGCGTCGAGCCCGGCGTACCACTCGCGGGCGTCGTAGGCGAGGCGCGCGCCGTGCGCGCGGGCCGCGGCCGCAGCGGCGGGCAGCACGTGCAGGTCGCTCGCGTGGACGACGCGGGCCGGGCGCGCGAGCGCGGCCGCGCGCAGCATCCGGTGCGCGGCCCAGAACAGGCGCGGCCCCGACGCGCGGGGCATCGCGAGGGCGGTGTAGCGCACGCCCGGCGGCACCGCGTCGGCGTCGCGCACGGCCCCGACGCCGACGGCCTCGACGCGCAGCCCCATCTCCGAGAGCAGGCGCAGCTGCCGCAGCGCCCGCGAGGACCCCGACGCGTCGCCGAGCAGCAGAAACAGGACGTCGGCGGGCACGGCGGGCGGGGCGGGAGCGAGAGGAGTTCACCGACGCGCGCGGGGCCTGCCGCGCGTCGCCCCGTAGTTTACTCGGCTCTCCGCCCGCCCCGACGTGGTCCTCCGCCGGCTCCTGTTCTCACTCGCGGCCGTCGGCGCGCTCGGGCTCGTCGGGTACCCCGTGCTGCGCGCGATGCGGCCCGCGGCCGAGCGGCCCGCCCTGCCGGCGCAGCCCGAGGCCGCGCCCGCCGCCGTCGCGCCGGTCGAGCTCGGCGCGGGCGGCGACGACGCGGCCGAGCCGCTGCCGGTGCCGGACTGGGAGGCCATCAACTCGCAGACGACGACCGTCGCCGCGCGCGTGCGCGCGTCCGTCGCCTACGTCGTCGTGACGCCCGAGGGCTCCGACGGCGATCTCGGGCTCGAGTCCGCCGACTCCGAGGCCGGCTCGGGCATCGTGCTCTCGCCCGACGGCTACGTCGTCACCAACGCGCACGTCGTCGAGCGCGCCGGCCGCGTGGCCGTGCGCCTCACGGACCGCCGCGAGTACCAGGCCGAGGTCGTCGGGACGGACCCCACGACGGACGTCGCCGTGCTGCGCCTGCTCGAGGCGCGCGCCGCGGGCCCGCTGCCCGTCGCGACGCTCGGCGACTCGGACGCGCTCCAGGTCGGCGAGACCGTGCTCGTCGTCGGGAGCCCGTTCCGGCTCCAGGGGACGGTCACGCAGGGCATCGTCTCGGCCCTCGGCCGCCAGATCCAGGCCATCCAGGACGACCTCCGGATCGAGGACTTCATCCAGACCGACGCCGCGGTCAACCAGGGCAACTCGGGCGGCGCGCTCGTCAACCTGCGCGGCGAGGTCGTCGGGATGGTGACCGCCATCGCGTCCGAGACGGGCTACTCGGAGGGCTACGGCTTCGCGATCCCGGCCAACCTCACGCGGCGCGTCGCCGAGGACCTCATCCAGTACGGCGAGGTCCGCCGGGGCTACCTCGGCGTCGACGCGCTCACGGTGACGGCCGCCGACGCGCGGCAGGCGGGCATGGAGCGCATCCACGGCGTGCTCGTGCAGTCGGTCGTCTCGGGCGGGCCGGCCTCGCGCGCGGGCGTCCGCGCCGGCGACATCCTGCTGGCCGTCGCCGGGCGGCCGGTCGACGAGCTGAACCAGTTCCAGAGCCGCCTCGCGCAGTCCCGCCCCGGCCAGCGCGTCGGCCTCACCGTCTGGCGCGACGGAGCCGAGCGCGAGCTCGCGGCGAGCCTCATCTCGCAGTCGGACCCGGTCTTCCAGCAGTGGCTCGCCTCGCGCGACCCGGCCCCCGCGCCGGCCCCGGAGACGGGCGCGGGCGCGCCGCAGCGCTCGGACGCCGCGGACTGGGGCATCCGCTTCCGCGACCTTACGGCCCAGGACCGCGAGCGCGCCCGCGTCGCCGCCGGCGCGCTCGTCGAGGCGATCACGGCCGGCTCCGCGGCCGACCTCGACGGGCTGCCCGAGGGCACGATCGTGGTCGAGGTCGAGGGCCGGCCCGTCGGCTCGGCCGAGGAGGCCCGCGCCGCGCTCGCGCGCCTCGCCCGCCGCGACCGCGCCGCGCTGCTGCGCGTCCGCCGCCCCGACGGCCGGACGGCCTTCTTCGACCTGCTCGCGCCGGGCACCAACTGACGCTGCGCGTGGGCTGAACACAGGGCCGCTCACCGGCGGCACAGACGCGAAGATAGAAGACGGCACCGCATCAGTCGGGCTGCCCGGTGCAGCGGCGGCTTCTGCGGCGGCACCGCTCACGTCTCGAGATAGACCGGGTCGCCGACGGCTACGCGTCCCGGCTGGACCGTCGAGCCGTACACGCCGAGGAAGCTCTGACGCTCGCGGGCAATCGTCTGTAGCGTCGACGGGTCCGGTCGGGCAGTGACCGGGTCGACGTTGACGACGGCGCACCGCTGGTCGCGCTTGTCGACGCGCATCATGGCCACTCCGATCCGTAGGACGGCTCCGACCCACGCGTCCTCGGGGAACGGCGCGGACCCTGCGGCCTCGACGAGCAAGTTGGGGCGAAACCGCTGGACGTCGAGGTCGGCACCGACCATCGCTCCGAGGCCGGCGACCGTCTGCGTCGTGATGAGCGAGAGGGGGAAGGTGTCGAACACGCCACGGTTCTGCTTGATGACGCGCGCGCCGTGACCAAGCTCGGCGGCCAACGCCGGGTCCACGACGTCGAAGTCGCGCCCGCCCGGCGAGCACACGACGACGGGCGACGTGTCAGGCGTGCCGGGGACGGCAAATCGGGGCTGATAGTGGCCCATGTCCGGCCGCTCCCGGATCGTCAACCAGGGGAACCCGCTCCGCTCCACACCGCCCCGGACGAAGGCCCAGCGGCGGTCGCCGGCCATGCCGTGCCACGAGAGGTCCACCTCCTCCAGTTCCTCGGCCCCCATCGACTTGACGGGGTAGCGCCACAGCGCCACGACTCGACCGACCTCGCAGTGGTGCGTCTCCTGGGCCGGTAGCGAGTCCTGTTCGTGAGGCATTCCTTGCTTTCGAAACGGGATTCGTGGTGTCCAGGCCGCAGAACAAGGATTGCGCAGAACGAATCCTGATAAACTCGTCCCGGCTTCCGTCGAAGCTACAGCCGCAGCCTCCCGCCAGCGGTCGTCCGTCCGGCGGACAGGCCGGCCCCCCGCCGTCAGCCCGGCGTCGCGGACCGCCACCGCCCGACGAGCCCGTACGCCGCGATCCCGAACGCGACCGAGACGTTCAGCGACGCCTTGACGCCCCACTGCGGCAGCCCGACCACGATGTCCGCGAGGGCTAGCAGGTCGTCGGGCACGCCGTCGAGCTCGTTGCCGAGCACGAGCGCGAGCGGGAACGCGCTGATCGGGACGTCCCCGGGCGCGACCGCCCCGGGCGTCCGCTCCAGCGCCGCGATCGTCACGCCCTCGGCGCGGAGGCGCGCGAGGAGGGCGTGGACGTCGGGCTCGGCCGTCCACGGGACGCTGTCCTGCGCGCCGAGCGCCGTCTTGGCGACGCCCCGGTGGTCCGGCAGCGCGGTGATGCCGGTGAGGTAGACGTGCGCGAGCCCGGCCGCGTCCGCCGTGCGGAAGACGGAGCCGACGTTGTGCGCCGAGCGCAGGTCGTGCGCGACGACCGAGACGGGGTGGGGGAGACGGTCCACGTGACGCGGGAGGGCGGGCGCGCGGCCCGGAAGGGGAGTCCGCCCATGTTCGCTACGTTCCGGTCTCCCTTCCCCCTCTTCCGATGTCCCGTCTCCCGACGTCCCGCTTCCCGACCCTCGCCGTCGCGCTCGTGGGCGTGCTCCTGCTCGCGCCCGGCTGCACGACGGTCTCGCAGCTCGCCGCGCTCCGCCAGGTCGACTTCCAGCTCGACAGCGTCTCGAACGCGCTCGTCGCCGGCGTGGACCTCTCGCGCGCCCAGAACGGCCAGATCGGGCCGGTCGACCTCGCGCGGCTCGGCGTCGCGGCGGCCCGCGGCTCGGCCCCGCTCACGTTCAACCTCAACGTCGGCGCGTCGAACCCGGCCGGCAGCACGGCCGCGGCGCAGCTCGTGTCGCTGGACTGGACGCTGTTCCTCGACGGCACCGAGACCGTCTCGGGCGTCTACAACGACACGCGCCTCATCCAGCCCGGCACGCGCGCGACGCTGCCGGTCGCGATCGAGGTCGACCTCGTGCGCTTCTTCGGCCGCAACGTTGGCGACCTCGCGCGGCTCGCGGGCAACGTCGCCGGCGTCCAGAGCCAGCGGCAGTCGATCCGGCTCCAGGCGCGGCCGACGATCAACACGCAGTTCGGCCCGATCCGCTACCCCGGCGTCATCACGATCGAGTTCCCCGTCGGCGGGCGGTAGCGCGCCACCGCGCGGCGAGGTCGGCCGCGGCTGCGGGCCGCACCGGCTGCTCGAAGGCGAACCCGCCCGCGAGCAGCCGCCCCGGCACGACGCGCCGGCTCTTGAGGACGAGCTCGGTCTCGGTCCGCAGCGCGAAGGCACCCGCTTCGAGCATGAGCCGGTTCGCCGGTAGCCCGACGCGCGTGCCCCACGCCCGCCGGAGCGCCCGCATGAACGCAGCGTTGGGCAGCGGATCAGGCGCGACGAGGTTGACGGGCCCGTCGATGTCGCCGTGAGCCACGAGCCAGTCGAGCGCGCGGACGAGGTCGGCGTCGTGGATCCATGACACGAACTGGCGGCCCGAGCCGGACGTCCCGCCGAGCCCGAGGCGGACGAGCCGTAGCAGGACGTCGAAGACGCCGCCGGTGTCGGGGCTCATCACCATCGCTGTGCGGAGCAGGACGAGCCGCGTCCCGGCCGGACACGCCGCGCGCGCCGCCGCCTCCCACGCCCGGGCGACGTCAATGCTGAAGCGCCATGTGTCCGGTACACCGGGCTCGTCCCCGCCGATGAGGCCCGTCGCCTCGTCGTTCGGCGTGTCGAAGCGGTGCGCGTAGACCGTCGCCGTCGACATCTGGAGCCAGACCGGCGGCGGATTCTTAGCCCGCACAATCGCCTTGCCGACGACCCGGGTCGAGGCAACGCGCGAGTCCAGGATGGCGCGGCGGTTGGCGGGCGTGTAGCGGCAGTCCACGCTGCGCCCGGCGAGGTTGAGGACGGCGTCGGCCCCGTCGAGTTCGTCTGCCCACGGGCCGAGCGTCCGTCCGTGGGCTGCGCCTTCCCCTTCGGGGTTCCATGCGGCCGTTCGCCACGGCGCGTCGGGCGTCGGCTCGGCGGGGGCGCGGCTCAGCACGACGACCTCGTCGCCCCGAGACGTGGCATGGCGAGCGACGAGCGTGCCGACCTGTCCGCTGCCGCCGGGGATGACGAGCTTCATCACGTCCTGGAGGGTGCAGCCGTGTGACGCGGCCGGGCGGTGCGGGCTCAGCCGGCCCGTCAGCCCCGCCCTCGAGCAGGGCCGTCCGGAGGAGCAGTGCTCCGGCATCGGGGTCCCCGTGCGTACACTTGGAGCCAGATCCGCCCGACACCCCATGCAGCACGAGTTCACCGCCGTCGTCGAGGTCGACGGAGACTGGTTCGTCGCCTACGCCCCCGAGGTCGCCGGGGCCAACGGGCAGGGCCGGACGCGCGACGACGCGCTCGCGAGCCTTGCCGACGCCATCGCGCTCATTCTCGAAGACCGCCGGGAAGACGGCCTCCGCGGCGTCCCAGCGGACGCAGAGCGGACGACGGTCCGCGTCGCGGCGTGAAGCAGCGTGCCCTGCTCCGTCACCTCCGGGTTTACGGGTGCATCCTGAAGCGCGAGGGCCGCAGCCACGCGCTGTGGACGAACCCGCAGACAGGTCAGACCGAGGCGGTCCCTCGCCACACTGAGGTCCCGGACGTACTCGCGCGGAAGGTCTGCCGCGGCCTCTCAGTGCCCGAGCTCGGGCGCTGACGTCTCACCCCTCGCCTTCGAGGACGACCGAGCGCGCGCCGAGGAGGCGGTTCAGCGCCTTCATGAAGTCCGGCGTGAGGTCCACGACGGCCGTGCGGGCGTGGAGCCGGACGGGCCGCGGCAG
>JAYWIE010000648.1:0-6494 GCA_043789155.1 Rubricoccaceae bacterium
AGCGCTCGGCGACGGCCGGGTCGGCGAGCGACTGCGGGCGCTTCGGCGGGAGGACGGGGACGGGGAAGGTTCGCATCGAGGAGGGGCCTCAGCGGGCCCGGTTGCGACCGGCGGGGCCGGTCTAGTAGGTCCGGTAGCGCGCGAACCCGCGTGCCACGAGGTCGTCGTTCGCGCACCGCACGACGCCGGCCTCGTCGGTGTAGAACACGTCCGCGAGGTAGCGGCCGTACTTCTCCTGCGAGTCCTTGATGGTCCGGAGGATGACGCGGCGGTCCATGAGCGTGCTGCGGAGCCAGTCGCGCGCGGTGAGCCCGGCCGGCTTCGTCAGACCCTTGACCTCGGGGGCGTCGATGCGCGCGAGGCGGAAGGATTCGTGCCCGAGCGTGACCCGGAAGCCCAGGTCCACGTTCACGCGGATCGTGTCCCCGTCGTAGACGTCCACGACGGTGCCGGCGTAGTGGTAGAGGTGGTCCGCCGGTGACGCGGCGGTTGGGGTCGGGTCGGGGGTCATGAGCGCGAGGCGTCGAGGAAGAAGAAGGCACCGACGCCGAGCGCGAGCCAGAGCACCGGCGACGACGTGTTCAGGCGGGATAGGCCGAGGGAGCGGCCCGGAAGGCTGCCGACGTACCCGCCACCGGGCGTACCGGACGGCGTGCCGCCGCCCGTCGAGGGGCCGCCTGACTGGCCGCCGCCGGTAGACGTCTCGGGCGGCGCGGCCTTCGCGAGTGCCATGCCGAACGCCGCGGCGGGCCACTCGGGCGAGCCGTCGTTCCACGCGCCGACGACGTGCAGCCCGTGCTCCGGCGTGTCCAGCCCGAACTCGGCGAACGTCTCCGCGATGCACGCGCGGGCGAGGCCGGCCGCGCGCAGCAGCACGGCCGGCGTGAGGCCTTGCGCCTGCGTCCAGCCCTCCGCCATCATCTCGCTGTAGCGGCCCGCGAAACCCATCGCGAGCATCTGCGCGCCGAGGTCCTTGTAGCGCGAGACGCGAGAGAACGCGCCGGCCGCGACCATCCGGGCGAGCGTGTCGGTGTAGGCGTCCACGTCGGCGCGCGTCGCGTGGCGCTCGGCGAGCTCGGCCGGCGTCGCGTCGCAGAAAGCAGGGGACGGGTAGGGCAGGTTGTTGAGCGTCGTGCCGACCACGGTGCCCGGCACGACGAGGCCTGCGTCGGCCATCGCCCACAGGGCGGTCCAGTACTCGCGGACGCGCATCGGCACGCGGGCACGGCTGCACGCCTGCATGTAGGTCAGCGCGAGCCGCGACCACCGCGCGTCGATGACGGGCTTGTCCAGCTCGCGCGTCCAGTCGCGCGGGTCCATGCCGTCGACCGAGCGCTGATCGCGCGCGAGCGTGGCGTCGAGCCCGGCCGCGTACTGCGCCGGGACGTAGGCGTCCGGGCGCTGCGACGTGGGGATCATCGGCAGGCCGCCGACGCCCGCGCTCCCGTCAACGGGGATGCGGTCGAGGGCCTGGCGGGCGCGGGTCACGGCGCGCTGTTCGTCCTTGGAAAACGGCATCGGATCAGCGGGTGAGGCGAGAGAGGGCGAAGGCGGCTCCGAGGCCGAGGGCGACGAGCACGACGGGTGACGTCGCGGACGAGTCCGCCCCGCCGGTGTCGGGCGTCCCCGTGCTGCCGGTGTCGGGTTTCGTGCTGCCGGTGTCGGGCTTCGTCGGCGTGTCGCCCGAGCCCGTCGGCGGCCCCCCCGGCGGCGAGGGCGGGGGTGGTGGGGGTAGGACGGCCGCGAGCTCGTCCCCGCCGTCTTCGTAGCCCGCGAGCACGAAGGCCGTCATCGCGGCCGTCAGGTCGCCCTGCGTGTCGTCGCGGAGCGCGCTCGCGACGTGCCAACCGTGCGCGGGCGTCACGAAACCGAACCGGGCGAGCACGTCAGCCGTCGTGGCCCGGGCGCGCGCGGCGACGGCGGCGATCCGGTCCGGCGTGAAGCCCTGCTCTCGCAGCCACTCGCGCGTGACCGCAGATGCCGGCGCGCCGAGGCCGGCGGTCTGCGCCTCCGTCCCGAGCGCGCGGACGGCGAAGTAGGCGTCCGAGAACGGCCCGCCGGGCACGACCTGCGCCGCGGCCTGGACGTAGGCGTCGAGGTCCGCGGGCGACAGGCCACGCGCGGACAGCTCGTCCGGCGTCGCGTCGCGGAGGATGGCGGCCGGTGGCCACGCGGCACCGGGCGGCGGGATCGGGTCGGCGAGGCCCCGGTACGACGTCGCGGCGACGGTGGCGAGCGCCTGCGGCAGCGGCTCGGCCGTGAGCACGCCCGCGTCGGCCGCGGCCCACGCGGTCGCCCAGTAGAAGCGCGGGTACGGTGTCTGCCCGGCCGCGGCGCACGCGGCGAGGTAGGCCGTCGCCATGCGCGAGAGACCGGGCGCGCTGCCGGCCCAGACGTCCGGCGGGACCGCGGCGAGCGTCGGAGCCTCCTGCGCGAGCAGCTGCCCGAGGTACACGCTGAGCCCGGGCGGGACGGCGGCGTCGGGACGCGGGCCCGAGGGGCCGGTCGGGATGCAGAGCTGCCCGGCGAACACCGGCACGCCGTCAAGCGTGATCCGTGCGCGGAGCGCGGCGGCGATTTGGGACGGTGTGAACGGCATCAGAATCGGAGGTTGCGTGGGAGAGCGCCGGTCTCGCGCATGACGGCGACCCCGACCGCGACGAGGGCGAGCGAGCCCACAAGGCCCCCGCCGGCCTGCGACAGCTGCGCCATGCCGGAGTAGAGCGGACGGTCCGTCGCGACCTCGGCGAACGACGTCGGCCGGTCCACGCCGCCGGGGTACATGTTGGCGAACGGGACGTAGACGCCGGGCTCGATGATGGTCCGGTCCGCGCCGCCCTCCGTCCCGACCGAGACGTGCATCTTGCCTGAGGCGTGCAGGCCGACGTTGAGGCCCACGACGTCGCGGGCGAAGGAGGCGACGCCGGCCCCGCCGCCGGCCGGGACCTCGACGTCGGCGGCCATGCCGAAGAGGTGCAGGCTGTCCGGGTCGCCCCCGACGGCCGCGTTGTGGCCCGGCGTGCGGAAGCCCGAGAGCACGCGCACGACCCCGAACCGGCTGCGGAGCGCCTGAAGCGCGACGACGAGCGCCGGGTGGATCAGCACGCGGTCCGTGCCGCGCTCGGCGAACTCGCGCACGTTGAAGTTGAACGAGAGCGGGCGGTCGCCGTCGGCGCGGACCGAGTAGGTCCGCGCCTCGGCGGGGTCGCGGTCGTGGGCACCTCGCGTGGCGTAGAGCATCAGAGCAGGGCGGCCAGGAGGCCGAGCGCGGCCGTCGCGACGACGCCGGCGGGGTTGAGCTCGTCCTTGCCCGTCGTCTCGTTGAGCTTGAAGAGCGCGAGCGTGTCGGAGGGCTTCGCGCTCGTTCCGTTTTTGATCGTGTGGCTGCCGTTCTTGATGACCTGGAAGGCGGCCGGCGCGGTGGCCGGGGCGTTCGGCGGGTACTCCTGCTCGAACCGGATCAGGCCCTGGTCCGTCGCTGCCTCGGCGAGCTGCGCGTACCGGAGGCGGCTGTCGGTGTGGTACGCCCGGATGTTCGGCCGGAGCACGAGCCGCACGATCCGCTCGACGTTGGCGCGCGTGACCGGCACGTCGGCGTAGCGGTTCGCGTTTTCCTTGTCCCAGTACCACATCGCGCTGTGGACGGAGTAGGGCGTCGTCTCGACGAGGTTGGGCCGGGCCACGACGTCCACGTACGGCACCTCGGAGTGCGTCCGCAGGTAGTTGCGGTAGGCTTCGTAGTTGGGCAGCGTCGTGAGCTGCGTCATGCCGCGCCCGGCGTACCGGATGCGCGACGAGACGAACTGGCTCGGCAGCTCGCGCATGAACTGCATCGCGCCCGATTCGTGGAGCACCTGCCCGAAGAAGTGGGCGACGCGCGTCGGGGTGTCGATGTGGAAGAAGTTGAGCCACCGGCTCACCTCTTCGGCGTAGGTCTCGGGCCGGCGACCGGGTACGCCCATCGCGCGGAGGGCATCGGGAGTGACGACGACGTTCATCTGGGTTGAGGGTTGACCGGGCGCGCCGGCGGTTGATGCGGCGCGGGCCGTCCGAGCTGAGAGCGCGAATGCTCCGACCGCAAGCACGGCCGGGGCGTAGGCGAGCGGGTCGACAGACCGGGCCACCGTCAGCAGGGGGTGCCGTGCTCGCCGAGCACGAGGCGGAAGGAGTGGGCTGCGGCGTCCACGCCCTCGGGGACGTGGACGGCGGCCGTGAAGCGGAGGCCGGGCATCGGCGCGTCGAGCGCCCCGAGCGTCAGCGTCTCGCCGGCGACGAGGGCGTAGGTGTAGCGGTCCCACGTCGGGACGAGCGGCGCGGCCGTGCCGTCGTCGGCCAGCAGGAGCGCGTAGACGCCCGGCACGGGCTGCGGCGCGCCGTCCACGACGCCCGCCGGGACGGCGTTGAAGCTCACGACGAGGGCCACGCGCGACCCGTCCGCGTCGGCGAGGACGTAGGGCCGCTTCGTGCCCGTGTCGTCGGTCTTGGCCGCGTCCGCGGCCGGGCTCAGCGTGTGCCTGCCGGTCGTGGACGTCATGGCGTGAAGACGTCGAGCGCCGGCTGTGCCGCGGTGGCCTGCATCCACCCCTGGTTGTCCCACCCCTGGTGGACCATCTCGGCGAAGAGCGAGACCGTGCAGGGCGCAGTGCCGTCGTTCGAGACGACCATGTAGAGCGTCTCGCCCTGCCCGACGGCGAGCGGCTCGCGGTAGAAGCGGCCCGCCTCGACGGCGTTGGCCTGCGCGCGCTCGAGCGTGTCGGGATAGGTCGGCTCGACGACGACGCGCTTGCCGACGCTGAACCCGACGCGGACGCTCAGCGGCGTCGGCGTGTGGACGGCGAACGTGCCCACGACGCCGGCCGCGGTCCCGCGCGGGATCTCGACGCGCACGTCCTGCTCGCCGGCGGCGACGGTCGCGGTGAAGGCGAGGAGCGTGGACGGCGGCTCGGGCGCGAAGCCCTGCGGCGCGGCGAGCTTCGCCGTGCCGAGCGCCGGCGCGCCGAGCGTCTGGCGGACGGCCTCGCGGTTCTCGGTGAGCACGACCCGCCGCGCCGCGCCGGACGCATTCGCGACCACGATCACGAGGTCGTCACCGGGGTAGGCCGTCAGCGGCGAGCGCAGAGCCGCGCGGGAGAAGTAGGCGACGAGCGCCTCGGCCGAGACGGCCGCCGTAGCCCCTCCGCGCAGGCCTGGCATGACCGGGCCGCCGGTGATGTAGCGCTGCCCGATCCGCATCGACGCGACCGTGAGGCCGGCGAGGCCGGCGAGGCCGGTGCCGTTGGCGGCGAGCAGCAGGCGCGTGATCGAGAACGGCGCGTTGTTCTCGGGCGAGACCGTGAGCGTGCCGGTCTGGCCCGCCGGGATGACGGCCGTGCGCGAGCGGAGCGCGGTGTTGGGGGTGCAGGTCACGGAGGCGGAGGCCACGGGGGCGGAGGCGGTGAGGGGGCGCGACGCCGCACCGCTGCGGCGTCACGCGAGTCGGAGGCTGCCGCGGAGCCCAACGTGGACCCCGCGGCAGCGCGCCGTGATTAGGGCACGAGGTCCCCGAAAGCCATCAGCTCGGCGGCGAGCACGCCCGGCTTGGTCGTGGCGTTGCCCGCCTGCGCGGCGATCTGCTGCGCGACGGCGACGCGCTTGGCCGGGTCGATGGCGAAGCCCGAGAGGTGGCACTCCATGTAGACCTTGCCGCCCGTGAGGCCGGCGATGGTCGCGTTCGCGGCCGGGAAGCCGTCCGCGAGCCCGAAGTCCACCGAGATCTTGATCGACTCGTTGGCCGGGACGACGAACGGCGTCGGCAGCACGACGAGCGGGGCCGTCGAGATGTGGACGACCGCGACGGTCGTGGAGAGGTACTCGGTCGAGAACGAGCACGCGAGCAGGTTCCGGAACGGGATCTCCTCGTCGTAGCACTGGCCGCCGGTGCGCGAGATCTCGGCCGTCGCGTTGCTGAAGTTGTTCAGCAGCTTGGCGACGCCGGCGGCGGTGCTCGCCTGGTCCGTACCCGTCACGACGAGCACGGCCGCGTTCGGCCGGAAGCCGATGCGGTTGATGTAGATGATCTCCGACGTCGAGATGGGGTTCTTCTCGTAGTTGGCGCGGAGCGCCGACGGGTTCGCCGTCGCCGGGAAGAGGTCCACCTCGTCGAGGTCCGCGTTGAGCACGAACGAGTCGAAGAGGTCGTCGATGATGCGGGCGTCGTAGGTCGGGACGATGCCCGCGGTGTCCTTCGTGACGGCCTTGGTGCTGAGGGTCTGGTTGTTCATGAGTCCAGAGAGTGAGAGGCGCGGGGTGCGCCGGAGATGCCTGAGTGGGGTGCGGGCGGCGTCGGTCGCCGGCGTTGGCCGGTGGCGTCGGCCGCCCGCGTGGAGGCCGGCTAGAAGCCGTCGGGGAGGCGGACGCCGACGCCGGCGTCGGCGTGCGAGCCGCAGCCGCAGCCAGCGTCCGCGCCGCCGTAGCCCGCGGCGTAGCCCGGCGCGGCGTAGCCCGGCGCGGCGAGC
>JAYWIE010000649.1:0-1859 GCA_043789155.1 Rubricoccaceae bacterium
GCTCTGAAAAGAAGGAATTTCGCATTAACATGACGGAAAAAGCTCTCGGTGAGGCTCTCGCCGGTCGCGCGGGCGAGCGCGCGCGCGAGTCGGTCCGCCTCGGGGTGCTTGATGCTGAGGGCCATGACGTCTAGAAAAAGGCCCCGATTCTACCTCCAGCAGGTTCGGCGGTTTCTCCATCCCGCACTCCGCAAAAGAAGCGAGGCCCCCGGCAGAACGCCGGGGGCCTCGCAGACCGAGCCGTCAGAGCAGCCCGTCCGGCTCAGCGGACGACCGTGATCCGCTGCGTCGCGACGGCGCTCGCGCTCGTCGCGCGGACGACGTAGACGCCCGGCGCGAGCGCGGCGGCGTCGACGCGGACGTCGAGCGTCTGGTCCGCCGACGGCGTGCCGGTGTAGAGCGTCTGCACGCGGCGGCCGAGCGCGTCGTAGAGCGCGATCTCGACCGGCTCGCTCGCGGCGACCGTCACGCGCAGCGCCGCAGAGGAGCGCGTCGGGTTCGGCGACGCCGCCGTCATCCCGAGCGCCGACGCCGTGCCGGCGACCGGGCCGTCCTCGCCTGCGACGGGCTGGCCGCCGACCTCGTACGCGCCGATCGAGGCGCGCGTCTGGCGCGTGAAGCCGCGCTGATCCACGACGAGCGCCGTCATGCCGGCGCGCGCGGCCGGGCTGCTTGCGAGCAGCGCGTGCGTCGGCGTCGGGCCGCCGTTGCTGGCGAGCGGCTGCAGGTCCGACTCGACCCCGATGAGGTCCGGCCCGGCCGGCTCGTCGCGCATGATCGTCGCCCCGGCGACGGTCTCGAAGAGGTTGTAGCCGCGCGACATCACGACGCCGGCGATGCCCGGGCCCGTCGGGGCCGTGTTGTCGGCGAAGAGCGAGTTGTCGGGCGAGATGAGCGAGTCGCCCATCGCGGTGATGCGGAAGGCACCGCCGCCGGCCGTCGTGGCGCTGTTCAGCGCGACCGTCACGCTAGACATCAGGAACCGGCCGCCACCCGAGGCGAGCCCGCCGCCGTTGGCGGCGCGGTTGCTCGTGACCGTCGTGTTCTCGACCACGACCGTCGCGCCGTCGGCTGCGAGGCCGCCGCCGGCGGCCGTCGCCACGTTGGCGAAGACGAGGCTGTTCTCGACCGACGTGAGGCCCTTCGGCCCGGCGACCTGGTAGACGCCGCCGCCCGTCGCCGCCCGGTTGCCCTGGAGCGTCGAGAAGCGGATCATCATGCGGCCGAGGCCCGAGTTCCACACGCCGCCGCCCTGGCTGGCCGCCACGTTGTTCAGCACCATCGTGCTGTCCATCATGACCGTGCCGGCACCGGTGATGTGGACGCCGCCGCCGTTACCCGGCGCGCCGCCCGTCGTGTTGCCGTCCATCGCGCCGCCGACGACCGTGAGCATCGTGCCCGCGTTGTCCTCGATGGCCCCGCCGGCGCGGACCGACGTGTTGGACATGAAGCGGACGTTCCGCACGCGGCTCGTCGCGCCGACGTTGTTGAGCAGGCCGCCGCCGGAGCCGGCCGCGCCCGTGGCGTCGTTGTTCGAGACCGTCAGGCCGGTGAGCGTGAGCAGGCCGCCCGCGCCGTCGTTGTAGATGCCGCCGCCGCCCTGGTCCGCCGCGGCACCGGTCGCCGTGTTGTCGTCGATGAGCGTGCCGGTGACCGTCAGCGTGCCGCCGGCGGACTTCCACAGCCCGCCGCCCTCGACGGCCGTGTTGCGCGCGACCGTCCCGCCGACCATCACGACCGTGCCGCCGCCGGTGATGTGGAGGCCGCCGCCGTTACCCGGGGCCGTGCCCGCGGTGTTGCTCGTCATCGTGACGTTGGTCAGCGTGAGGCGCGTGCCGGCGTTGTCCTCGATGGCCCCG
>JAYWIE010000650.1:0-6476 GCA_043789155.1 Rubricoccaceae bacterium
AGCGCGCGCGCGATGGCCTCGACGACGGGCACGACGCGCGCGGTCTCCTCGTCCACGCTCACCACGGCCGCGCCGGCCCCGTAGGCTGCGCCCGCGGGCCGCGTCGACTCGCCGCCGACGTCGACGACGGTCGCGCCCTCGCGCTCCATCTCAGCCGCGCGGTCCACGGCCGCCTGCACGCTCCGGTCGTAGCGGCCGCCGTCCGAGAACGAGTCCGGCGTGACGTTGAGCACCCCGACGACGTGCGCGCGGCCGCCGAGCGCGAGCGGCCGGGCGTCGAGCATCCGGCCGCGGCAGTCGAGGAGCCAGAGGGCGTCGGCGTCTGTGGGCATCGGTGGCGGGGCGTGCGCGAAGCTAGCGCCGGGCCGAGGCACGCAGGTTGGCCCGGTCTGTGCGGGACCCGGAGCGACTGTGCACACGTTTACCCCCACGTCCGGGCCGCCATGCCGGGCCGTCCCCCCGCCCGACCTCTCGGGCCTGTTCCCCCGCCATCATGTACGTCCCGCGCACCCAGCGCATGCTGGACCAGTACCTGCAGGAGATCGGCCAGATTCCGCTGCTGAAGGTGGAGGACGAGGTCCGGCTCGCGCAGCGCATCCGCGACGGCGACGGTGAGGCGCTGCACCAGCTCGTCCGCGCCAACCTGCGCTTCGTCGTGTCGGTCGCCAAGAAGTACCAGGGGCAGGGGCTGACGCTGTCGGACCTCATCAACGAGGGCAACTACGGCCTCATCAAAGCCGCGCAGCGCTTCGACGAGACGCGCGGCTTCAAGTTCATCTCGTACGCCGTGTGGTGGGTGCGGCAGGCGATCCTGCAGGCGCTCGCCGAGCAGAGCCGCGTCGTGCGGCTGCCGCTGAACCGCATCGGGACGATCTCGAAGATCCGGAAGGCCTCGGCCCGGCTCGCGCAGCTCCACGAGCGCGCGCCCAACATCGACGAGCTCGCGGCCGAGCTCGACATCAGCGCCGACAAGGTCCGCGACGCGCTCCGGCACACCGGCCGCCACCTCTCGATGGACGCGCCGTTCAGCGAGGACGAGGACACGTCGCTGCTCGACGTGCTCGCGTCCGAAGACGAGGCGATGCCGGACGAGGCGCTCGTCGGGGCGAGCATGAAGGAGGACGTCGAGCGGGCGCTCGGGTGCCTGCTGCCGCGCGAGGCTGCCGTGACGCGCCTCTACTTCGGCATCGGGCGCGAGACGCCGATGACGCTCGAGGAGATCGGGCAGGAGTTCGACCTCACGCGCGAGCGGGTCCGCCAGATCAAGGAGAAGGCGCTGCGCCGGCTGCGCCAGCGGAACCGCCGCGACGACCTCGCCGAGCACATCGGCACGTGAGGGCCTGCCGGTGAGGCCTGGCTGCAGGCCGCTCGGCGGGCCGTCCGCACCCGCCGACGGCCGCGTACCAGAGCGTGCTCGCCGAGCGGAGGCCGCCGGAGCGGAAGAGCCCCGGTCAGAAGCGGGGCTCGGGACGTCCGCCGCCGCCGTCACCCTCGCCGGGGCGCCCGGCCGGGCGGACGATCCGGCGTGTGCCGGCCGGCGACAGCCGCTGCTCGTCGGACCGGGGGGCATCGGACCGCGGCGCGTCCGGCTGGCCCGCGTCGGGGCGCGCAGATTCGGGACGCGCCTGATCGGGTCGGGCGGACTCGGGACGGGACGGCTCCGGGCGGGCGGGCGCGGTCCGGGCGGGCGTCCGCTGGCCGTGGTCGCGCGGCAGGCGCGGGGGCTCGGCGAAGCGGCCGCGCTCGTCGAGCCGGACCCACTGCGCGGGCAGGCCGTAGAGCGTGCGCCCGATGCCCCACATGACCGCGGCGCGCTTCATCGAGCCCGAGAGGCCGCCCTTGACCGCCTCGACGTCCGTGTTGTCCGCGCCGTCCCACTTGGTGACCCACTCGCCGCGCTCGCCCGGCGCGAGGCCGGCGCGCTCGACGTAGACCGAGAGGCCGCACACGACGCCGCCGTCGGGGCCGGGGCGGAACTCGTTGCGCCAGTCCGCCGGGCCGCAGACGGCGTCGAGGCGGTCCTGAACGGCGCGGTTGGAGAGGTAGGCCATCGCGAGGCCCTTGGACTTGTCGCGGGTGACGGCACCGGGCTTCCATTCGACGTCGGCAGAGTCGAAGGGGGCGGCGAGCAGCGGGAGGTCGGCGGCGAGCATGGCGGTCGGGGCTGGGAGATCGGAAGGTCCGGCGACAGGGTGCCATCTGGCTGTCACGCCTCGGCGCTGCCGGACGCCTTGATTGCTAAGGCGGCAGGACATGCCGCCTGCCGCAGGGAAGGGTTATTTAGGTCATGACATCTTTAATAAAGGTAAAATGGCCTGAAAGGTTTGCGATGTGAGGCAAAAAAGTGGATCTTCCGACTTCCCCACTGGCACCCCGTCCGCCATGCCCGCTTCGAGCCCGTCCGCCGTCTTCGCCGCCCGCCGCCGCCTTCTCTCCGGGGGCGATGGGGCTTCGCGCCCGCTCGCCGGTGCCGTGCCGCATCTCGTCGTGCCGGTGCCAGGGCCCGTGCCGGGGCCCGAGGCGCGCGCGGCTGCGGCGTGGCGTTCGCGCGTGGACGCGTGCCGCGCCGAGGCGCGGGCGGCGCTGCGCCTGCCGTTCAGCCCGCCAGCGACGTGGGAGCCATAGGGCGAGGCCGGCCCGGGCGAGGCCGGCCCGGGCGACGCCAGCGGCCAGCCCTTCTAACCGGAAACGCAGAAACGGCGGCCCCCGGCGGCGGTACCCTGAGGGATTCGCTTTCCCCTCTGCATGCGGTACCTCTCTCTCGGCGACACTCACGAAATCGCCGCCTCGTGTCACTACCTCGAAATCGGCGGCACGGGCGTGATCCTCGACGCCGGGATGGACCCGGACAAAGACGGCTACGACGCGCTCCCGCCGTTCGAGCTCGTCAAGCAGCTCCCGGTCGACCACATCGTCGTGACGCACGCGCACCACGACCACCTGGGCTCGCTGCCCGTGCTGACGCGCGAGGTGCCCCACGCGCACGTCCACATGTCCCGGCCCACGGCGATGCTCGCCGAGGTGCTGCTGCCGTCGTCGGCGCGCCTCCAGAAGCGGCGCATGCGCGAGGGCTCCACGACGACCGCGCCCGTGTTCGACGTCGAGACGGCCGAGGCGCTGAGCTACGTCTACGAGACGCACCCGCTCGACACGCCCTTCCGCCTCGCCGGGCTCAAGGCCGAGGGCGACCTCGTCGGCACGTTCTACCACGCGAGCCACGTCCTCGGGGCCGTCGGGGTGCTGCTCGACGGCGACGAGGTCGGGCCGGACGGCGTGCTCGAGCGCCGCCGCGTGTTCTACACCGCCGACACGTCCGTGCAGGCGCAGACGATCCTGCCCGGCGCGGACTTCCCCGACGAGTCCGTCGACGTGCTCATCCTCGAGTCCACGCTCGGCGCGGACCCCGACGCGGCCGCGACGACGCGCAAGGCCGAGGAGCGCCGCTTCGGCGACATGCTCGGGGCCGTCGCCAAGCGCGGCGGCGTCGCGCTCGTGCCCGTCTTCGCGCTCGGCCGCAGCCAGGACGTCCTCGCGATGATCGACCGCGCCAAGACGCGCGGCGCGCTCCCCCGCGACACGCCGGTCTACACGGCGGGCTCCATGCGCGCCATCGCCGAGATCTACGACCGCACGCGCGAGAGCTCGCCGCGCCTCGACCCCGACTTCGAGGTCTTCGGCGTGGACCAGGAGCGCCTCCCGCGCTCGACCGCCCGCACCAACGAGGCCATCGCCAAGGCCGGCATCTTCGTCGTCTCGTCGGGCATGCTCTTCGAGCGCACGCCGAGCTACGACCTCGCCGCGCGCCTCGTCTCGGACCCGCGCCACGCCATCCTGTTCGTCGGCTACTCGAAGGAGGGCTCGCCGGGCGACCTGCTCCAGCGCGCCGCGCTCGCCGGCGAGCCGATGACGTTCGACGAGGGCCTCGGGCCGGTCCCGGTCAACGCCACCGTCGAGCGCTTCCGCTTCTCGGGCCACGCCCACCGCGACGACCTCGTGTCGATCGTCGGCCGGCTGGACCCCGAGACCGTCGTGCTCGTCCACGGCGAGACGGCCGCCAAGCAGTGGATGCGCGACACGATCGAGGAGGCCTACCCGGACGTCCGGGTCGTCATCCCGGAGCAGGGCGTCGAGCTGGACCTCTGACGGGGGACGGGATGGGGGATCGGGGATGTGGGATGAGCAGATCCAGAATTGAGCGGCCTGCACATCCCGTATCCCCGATCCCGCATCCCCCCGCGGCGTAACCTTCGGGCCTACCACCCGCCGGCGTGCCGGCTGCCCCCGTGGACAAACCGCGCGACCACTGCGGCCTCTTCGGCGTGTTCAACCACCCCGACGCGGCCCGGCTGACGTACTTCGGCCTCCACGCGCTCCAGCACCGCGGCCAGGAGTCCGCCGGCATCGCGACGTCCGTCCGCGACGAGGCGCGCCGGCGGCAGACGATGCCCGTCCACAAGGACTTCGGCCTCGTGCTCGACGTCTTCGACGACGAGGCCCTCTTCGAGCAGACGCTGCTCGGCGACGCCGCGATCGGCCACACGCGCTACTCGACGACCGGCTCGGCGACCAACCCGGCCAACGTGCAGCCGTTCGTGATGCACTACCAGGAGGGCAACCTCGCGCTCGCGCACAACGGCAACCTCTCGAACAGCCGCGCCATCCGCGAGCGCCTCGTCGAGCGCGGCACGCTCTTCAGCACGTCCTCGGACTCCGAGCTCTTCCTGCACCTCGCCGCCCAGAGCCGCGCGCAGGGAGCCGTCGCGCGCATCGCCGACGCGCTCCACGAGGCCGAGGGCGCGTTCTCGCTCGTGATGCTCACCGACGACGCGCTCATCGCCGTCCGCGACCCCAACGGCTTCCGCCCGCTCGCGCTCGGCGTGCTCCCGCCGGCCCCCGCCACCGACGGCGGGCCCGGCCGGACGCACCCGGCCTACGTCGTCGCGTCCGAGACCTGCGCCTTCGACATCGTCGGCGCGGCGTTCCTGCGCGACATCGAGCCCGGCGAGGTCCTCGTCATCGACCGCGCCGGCATCGAGCGCGTCGCCGCCGGCGCGAGCCCGCGCACGGGCGAGGGCTTCGACGGCGTCTGCCTGCCGCGCGTCGCCCACGGCGGAGCCGGCGACCGCCCGACGGGCGTCTCGCAGTGCGTCTTCGAGTACGTCTACTTCGCCCGGCCGGACTCCCGCATCTTCGGCGCGAGCGTCGACAAGGTGCGGCGCAAGATGGGCAAGCGCCTCGCCCACGACGCGCCCGTGCCCGACGGCAACGGCAAGCGCCCGCTCGTGATGGCCGTCCCGGACTCGTCCAACACGGCCGCCATCGGCTACGTCTCGGAGTCCAACAAGCTCGGCCGCCGCTGCAAGCTCGACATCGGCCTCATCCGCAACCACTACGTCGGGCGGACCTTCATCTCGCCCGGCCAGGCGTCCCGCGAGCAGAAGGTGCGCACCAAGTTCAACCCGGTCGCGGGCGTCCTCGACGGCCGCGTCGTCGTGATGGTGGACGACTCGATCGTGCGCGGCACGACGGCCCGGCAGCTCGTCCGGATGGTGCGCGAGGCGGGCGCGGCCGAGGTCCACTTCCGCTCCGCGAGCCCGCCCGTGCGGTGGCCCTGCTTCTACGGCATGGACTTCCCCAGCCGCGAGGAGCTCGCCGCCAACGCCTTCCCGTCCGTCGACGCCATCGCCGAGTGGCTCGGCGTGGACTCGCTCGGCTACCTCTCGGTCGAGGGCATGATGGACGCCGTCGAGGAGGCGCACGACGACCGCGAGCGCTACTGCCACGCCTGCTTCTCGGGCGCGTACCCCGTCCCCGTCGGCGACGAGGCCGTCAAGGAGGCCTACGACGGGTAACCGCCGTGTGACGCTCCAGCGGGGCGTCTCTGCGGCTACGGTGCCCGGTTTCCACCTGATCATTCGACCATGCCCATCCTGCTTTTCGACATCGACGGGACGCTCTACGACGGCCACGGCGTCGGCCGGGCCGGCATCGAGGCGACGCTCGGCGCGCGCTTTGGCCGGCCCGTCGACACGTCCGGCGTGACGTTCTCGGGCAAGACGGACCCGCAGATCTTCCGCGCCATCCTCTCGGACACCGCCCACGCCGGCGACGAGGCGACGCTCACCGACGCGCTCGACGCCTACCGCGACGACATGCTGGTGCGGATGCGTGACGCCCGAGCGACGGCCATCGCGGGCGCGGCCGAGGCCGTCCGCCGGCTCGGCGGCGCGGGCCTGCCGGTCGGGCTGCTTACGGGCAACCTCGAGCCGCTCGCGTACCTCAAGGTCGAGGCCATCGGGCTGCCGCGGGCGCTGTTCCCGTTCGGCGCGTACGGCTCGGACCGCGAGGACCGCAACGCGCTCCCGCACGTCGCCGCCGAGCGCGCGAGCGCGCACCTCGGGCGGGCCGTCGATCCGGCCGAGCTCGTCGTGATCGGTGACACGCCGCTCGACGTCGCCTGCGCCCGGGCCGTCGGC
>JAYWIE010000651.1:0-6446 GCA_043789155.1 Rubricoccaceae bacterium
CGCGTTCCTGCTCTCGCTCGTGCCCTACGAGTCCGCGCCCGGCCTCGTCCCCGACGGCCTCTCGACGCCGACCGACTGCGACGCCGGCACGTGCGGCCGGACGCTCAACCTCGCGCCCCTGCTCGGGGCCATCCTCCGCGACGACTACGTCCCGGCCCGTACCCTCCTGCTCGCCGAGTGGCGCGACCGCTGATGATCCCCGCCCTCTCCTTCCTGCTCTTCTTCGCCGTCCTGTTCGGCCTCGGCTACGCCCTCACCGCGGTGCGGATGGGCGGCCGCGGCCAGGCCGACGGTCCCGCCCGCATCGGGGCCGCGCTGCGCTCGCGCAACCGCGCCGTCGCGCTGTTCTTCGTCGTCGTGCTGCTCGTCATGGCCGTGCTCGAGGCGCTCGTCACGGACGTCAGCGAGGCCGTCGAGGACCTCCAGTACCGCGTCGGCGACCTCGTCACCGCGGACCCGGTGTGGATCTACGAGACCGGCAACGGGACCGTCTCGTGGGGCCTCTACCTCGCCATCCTCGTCGGCGCGGTCGCGGGCGTCGCGCTCGGGACGTACGTCGCCACGCGCCGTTACCCCGTCCTGCGCGGCCTCACCCTCGGCAGCGTGATCTGAAGGAAGGTGGGAGGAGGAAGGAGGGCCGGCCTCTGCCTCCTCCCTCTTTCCCCCTTCCTCCTCCCTTTTCTGCATGTCCGACAGTCTCTTCCTCATCGCCGGCGGCGGCACCGGGGCCAAGGTCGCCGAGGCGCTCGTGCACCTCTGCGCGGCCGGGACGGCCCCGCGGCGCGTCCACGTGCTGCTCGTCGACGCCGACACGACCAACGGCAACCTCCAGCGCGCGCTCCACACGACGCGCGCGTACCAGGCCGTCCAGCGGTGGCCGTGGGCCGTCGAGACGACGACCGGCGGCCTGTTCCGGAAGGACAAGACGTACCTCCAGATCTTCGGGACCGAGCTCTCGGTGACGACGCTCACGGAGACGCTGGACACGACGCGCGACGGCGGCATCGCCAACGGGGCCTCGCCCGACGAGCAGCTCGTGCTCGACCTGCTCTACGACGCCGACGAGCAGACGGCAAGCTGCGACGACGGCTTCCGCGCGCGCCCCAACCTCGGCTGCCTCGTCCTCGCGGACCACCTCGCGACCGAGCTGCCCGCCCACGCCGGGCCGTTCCTCGACGCGCTCGTGCGCGAGGCCGGGGCCGGCACGCCCGTCCCGGTCGTCGTGGCCGCCTCCATCTTCGGCGGGACCGGCGCGAGCCTGCTGCCGGTCATCCGCGGGGCCATCGAGGACGCGCTGCGCCGCCGCGACGCCGAGCGCGCGGCCAAGACGCTGCGCTGGGGCGCGGTCATGATCCTGCCGCACTACCAGCCCGCGCGCCGCATCGAGTCCGTCGACCCGGACCGCTACCTGCTCGACACCGCCAACGCGCTCCAGTTCTACGGCATGGCGCAGGAGGTCACGCGGGCGCAGGACAGCGCCGGCGGCACGCTCTACGACGCGATCTACGCCATCGGGAGCGACCGGCCGAGCCGCAACATCGTCCAGCCCGTGCTCGGGCAGAAAGCGCAGGCCAACCCGGCCTACGCCGAGGAGCTCGTCGGCGCGCTCGGGGCCGTCCACTTCGCACGGACGCTCGGCGAGGGCCGCCGCGCCGTCCGCGTCTACGCGCCGGACCGCGGGCAGGCGCGCCTGACGTGGGCCGACCTGCCGCTCGGCGGCGACGAGACGCTCCGCACGCGCGTCGCCTACCTGCTCCACCTCGCCGCCTTCTTCCTGCGCCCGGCGGACCCCTACCGCCCCGACCTCTCGAAGGGCCTCGCGGGCCTGCTTAGCTCGACGCCCGACGCCGAGATCGAGGCCTACGCCTGGTTCAAGGACATCCTCGCGCCGTGGGCCGCCGGCGTCAGCCAGACGTTCGCGAGCACGCCCGCCGGCCGCCGCGCCTCGGCGCTCAAGAGCCCGGCCGTGATGGGCGAGGCCTCCGTGGACGCGCTCCGCACGCCGGCCGTCGAGTACTTCGGCCGCCTGCTGCTCTGGGCCGCCTCCGCCCTCCGCGACGGGGCCGACGGCCGCGGCGTGCTCCACTTCGCCGAGTACCACGCCGACGGCGACTACGTGCTGCTCCAGGGCGAGATGGCCCGCAAAGGGCTCGACGTCGACGCGCCCGCGCCGGGCGAGGCGACCGTGGACCCGACGCGCGACAACGCGCTCGCGCGCCTGCTCCGCACGGCCCTCGCGGCCGAGGTCTCGGCCCACGAGCGGACGGGCAAAGGCGGCGTCGTCGCCGGCGTCTTCTCGCTCGTGGACGCCGACGGCCGCGTCGGGCTGCGCATCACGCCCGAGCAGGTCCGCGGCGCGCTCGCCGCCGAGCGCCTCGGCGACGTCGCCGACGAGTACACCCGAACCGCCGCCTGACCACTCTGGCTGCTCGAGTCCGATCCAACCGACATGCCCTCCTCCGACCAACCCGTCAGATCAGAGTTTTCTCTCCCCCACGGGGAGATCGGGCGAGCCCGAACCGGATCCCCGGCAGGGGAGAGAGGGGGTATGCCCGGTCGGGTCGACGCCCTCACCTACCGCCGCGGCCTCCGTCAGACCTCGACGCCTGCCGAGCGCCGCCTCTGGACGGTCTTCCGAGCAGGCCGCCTCGACGGCCTCCACGTCCGCCGCCAGCACACCGCCGGCTCGTACGTCCTCGACTTCCACTGCCCCGAGGCGCGCCTCGCCATCGAGCTCGACGGGAGCGTCCACGACGACCCGGCGCGGGCCGCCTACGACGCGCGCCGCCAGACGTGGCTGGCCGCCGAGGGCATCGACGTCGTGCGCTTCGAGAATGGCGAGGTGTTCTCGGGCATCGAGGCCGTCGCCGCAGCGATCCTGGCGACCGCTCGGTCGCGCATCGCAGCGACGAAACCCCTCTCTGTCCTGCCGGACATCTCTCCCCTCGGGGGAGAGAAAACTCTTAGCTGACGTCGCGACACGACGACCGACGACACGACGACCGACGACACGACGACCTCGCTCTGAGACGCCGCACGACACGGCGCGCCGGACGCCTGAGACGACCTCACCGACTACGACGACCTCATGCCCCGCGGATTCCTGCCGCCGGCCTCGCCCGGCACCTCGTACCCCATCGTCTCGCCGCCCCCCGCCGACTTCGCCGAGGGCGACGCCGACCTGCTGAGCAAGATCGGGACCAACATGGCCGTCGCCGAGGCGCAGACCGAGGGCCGCGTGCCGAGCCCGCTCTCGCGGGCCTACATGTTCTACACGGCGCTGTTCGGGCGCTCGCTCGCGATGACCGGCAACGAGCAGCCCGGCAGCCCGCCCGACGCCGCCGGCACGGCCGCCGGCACGGCCGACGCCGACCGCCTCGCCAACGAGGGCCGCCGCGCGCTCCACACACGTGCCCGGGCGACGTTCCGCGGCCTCTGCGCCGCGTTCGCCCTCCGCGACGCGCTCGGGCTCGACATCGCCCTCCGGCGCATCCCGCTCGTGCCCGACGGGCAGGGCCTCGCGCGCGTGCTCATCCCGAACCTCCGGACCGGCCCCGGCGGGCCGGGCTACTGGCAGGCGATGCGCATCTTCACGGTCCGCGCCCGCGAGGACACGGGCTCCCGCCCCGAGGTCCTCGCCGGGCTCTCGCCGCTGACGGGCCTCTTCCCCGCGGCCCGGCCGCCCGGTCGCGCCCTCGCGGGCCTCTTCTGGTACGACCCCGCCGCGGGCGTCTGGCGCGACCCGACGGGCCCGGACCCGACCGGGACGGACAGCCCGCTCTCGCCGCAGACGTCGCAGGCCATCCGCGGCGCGCTCGCGGCGTGGCTCCAGAACGTCCGCACGGCCTTCGCGCCGGGCAGCCTCGCACCGGTCGGCCTCGACGCGCGCCGCGAGGCGCTCGTCCGCGCCGAGCTCGACGCGTGGGCGGCCGAGCTCGCGGCCGTCGCGACCGGCGACGTGCGCGTGGTCCAGGGCCAGATCGCGTCCGAGGGCGAGCCCGTGCCGGCCTTCCTGCTGCCCGTCTGCACCGGCGTCGCCGCGGCCGTGCTGTCGGACATGGCGCGCCACCAGGGCCGCCTCGTCGTCACCTCGACGGGCCTCCGCGACCGCACGCGGCGCGTCTGGGGCCGCCTCGCCGGCCACCCGGACCTCGCCGCGCTCGCGGCCGCGCTCCCAGTCTCGGGCGACAACCTCGGGGCCGCGCTCGGGCTCGGCACGAATGCCGCGCCGACGCCCTTCGTCGTCGTCGACAAGCTGTTCACGCCCAAGCTCTCGATCCTCACCCAGAAGGGGCTCTCGGACGAGTGGCGCGCGCTCGAGATCACCAACCACGGCTCGGTCGAGCACGCCCTGCTGCCGTTCGCGCCCGAGATCCTCGAGCTCATGGACCCGCTCGAGCTCGCGACGGCCGCGCGCGGCGAGCTCTCGCAGGACATGCACCACTACATCGTCCGGCTGCGCGTCGGCGAGACCGAGGTCGTCCAGCTCTACTCGACCGCCGGCGACGGGCCCTACGCCGTCGACTCGGTGATCTCGTCGGACACGATCGACCTGCGCGTCTTCCCCAACTACGACCTCGACCCGGTCCGCGCCGTCCTCGCGCCCGCCGACGCGACGTACTACGGCCGCGCGCGCCTCGCGCCGGACTGGGACTTCGGCATCTCGGCCGTCCGCCTGGACCGGACGGAAGGCCGTCGCCGCATCGCGACGACCGGGACCGTTGAGCGACGCGGCGCGCTCCACGCGACCGAGCCCGGCGCGTACCCGCCCGGCCAGGCCGACTTCTTCACGCTGCCGGACAAGCCCGACGCCTTCTCGTTCGGCGGCCGCGGCCTGTGCGTGCTCGCGCTCCGCCCGCCGGCCCGCACGCCCGAGGCCGGCCTCAACGCCCAGGACTGGGAGGTCGCCGTCGACTTCGGGACGTCCAACACCTGCGTCGCCGTCCGCCCCGCCGACGGCTCGGGCACGGCCGCGCCGCTCACGTTCCCCGTCTTCACGACGACGCTGCTCCGCACGCCGACCTACACCGCGCTCGAGCCCGTCAACGAGGGCGCGGCCGCCACCATCGACTTCTTCTACAAGCTGAGCGACGCCGACCGCGCGCTCACGCCCTACCCCTACTTCCCGACGCAGGTCTTCACGCAGCAGCGGCAGCTGCCCGGCACGCCCGACGGCGTCCTCGACCTCTCGGCCGGGCTCATCTACTTTCTCACGCCGAGCCTCGGGACCAGCCTCCAGGCGCTCCGCCTCACCGAGGGCTTCGACGTCCCCGCCGACGGCAAGCCGCTGAGCAAGCGCTTCCGCCTCGAGACGGACATCAAGTGGACGCGCCGCGAGTGGATGGGGGCCTTTATGGAGCACCTCCGCAAGCAGGTCGTGCTGACGGCCGCCGACCAGTTCGCGCGCGTCGCCAAGGCCTCGTTCTCGTTCCCGAAGGCCTTCTCGCGCGTCGACGAGGGCAACTACGAGATGGTCCTCGCCGCGATCTGGGGCCGCGACGTCTTGCAGCCGCTCCTCTCGGAGTCCGAGGCCGTCCGCAACACGCTCGCCGGGCAGGCCAACCCGCACGTCGTGTTCGACATCGGCGGCGGCACGACGGACCTCATCGGCTTCGACGGCCAGCGCCCGGCCTTCCAGACGTCGTTCCGGGTCGCCGGCGGGCAGGTCACGCGCTACGTCCACGCCTCGCCCGCCTTCCGCGAGGCCATCGCCGAGGTCGTCCGCCTCGACAAGAAGGGGGCCTACGACATCACGCTCAACATGCTGCGCTCGGGCGGCGCGGACCAGGTCTCGAGCGCGTGGACGGGCCTCTTGCAGACGCTCGACGACGACGACCCCTCGGGCCGCCTGCTCGCCAACGTCTTCCTCAACCTCGCCGAAGGCGGCCGCGCCGACGACGCCGCCGGCCGCGCCATCCGCGGCTTCTTCCTGACCAACGTCCTGCTGTTCGGCGGGATGAGCGTCTACGCCGGCCGCCTTCTCGGCGCGGCCGCCCGCGGCGACATCGCCGGGGCCGCGCCGTTCCAGGTCGGCGACACGACGCTCACGCTGACCGGCAACGGGGCCAAGCTCTTCCGCGCGATCTCGTCCGAGCGGTCGCCGTTCGGGCCGGTCGTCGAGGCCCTCTTCCGGCTCGGCCTCGGCGCGGCGCACCAGCCGCCGCGCGTCCACTTCAACGGCATCTACACCCTGCCCGACGGGACGGTCGCGCCCAAGACGACCGTCGCGCTGGGCCTGCTCTCGGCGGGCGGCCCGGTCAACGCCCCGATCCCGGTCGCCAACGTCGTCGGGGAGACGGCCGGCGGGCAGACGTTCGCGAGCCCGCTCGTGCCGTTCTACGCGGGCATCCGCCGCGGCGCGGCCTACGACGCGCCGGCCGAGGCCCCGCCGGACCTCGCAGCCTTCCTCGACGCGCTCAACGAGCACCTCCCGCGCGGCGAGCGCG
>JAYWIE010000652.1:0-6444 GCA_043789155.1 Rubricoccaceae bacterium
ACGCGCCTGGACGGTCCGCGCGCGTGGGCCGACGCCGCCGCCGAGGCGCACACGGCGGCGCTGGCTGCGCCGGCGCAGCCGCTCGGGTACCGCCGGTGACGGCCTACGACTACGCGCTCGTCCGCGTCGTGCCTCGCCCCGAGACGGGCGACGGCGAGGCCGTCGGGGTCGCCCTGCACGCGCGCCGCGCCGGCGTCTTCGCGCTCGTGCTCGCCGACGCACCGGACGCGCTCGGCGCGCGCCTCGCCGCGCGGTGGCCCGGCCTCGACGCCCGCCTCACCGCCTGCGCGCTGCGCGGCATGGCCGAGGTCGCGGCGGGCCGCGGCGGGCCGCTCGGGCTGCTCCCGCCGTCCGAGCGCTTCCACTGGCTCGTCGCGACCCGCTCGTCCGTGCTCCGGGCCGGGCCCGTCCGGACCGGCGTCGCCGCAGACCCCCACGCCGAGGCGGTGCGGATCGTCGCCGCCATTCGCGCCGCGTGGGACCCGCAGGCACCGCCCGGCGTCTAGCACGGCTCCCCTTCGCGACCCGGATGACCGACTTCGACGACGACTTCGACTTCGACGACCCCGACGACACGGACGTCGATGGCCTCGACTCTTTTCCGGGCACCGGCCCCGATGGCTTCGCCGAGCTCGACCCCGAGACGCTCGCCGTGCTCGACGGCGCGAGCGCCGACGCCTTCGCCGCGCGCAAGAAGTCGCTCTCGCGCGTGCTCGCCGGCGGCGAGACGGGCGTCCAGTTCGCGAGCCTCGCCCTCTTCGCCGAGCCGCTGTTCTCGCTCTACGAGCTCGACCCCGACGACGCCTTCCGCCTCGCGACCGAGCCCGAGGCCGTCGCCGACGACACGGTCGCGCTGCTCGAGACGGCGCGCGTGCTGTGGGCCTTCCTCGCGCTGCCGGCGTCGGAGCAGGGCCACCGCCGGCAGGCCCTCGCGGCCCAGCTCGTCGGCGACGACCCGTCCGAGGACGACTGGCTCGCGCTCGACGGCCTCCTCGACGCCGCGCGGCCCTACTGGAACGCGATGGAGGCCGACGAGATCGCGGCCGCCGAGCAGACCGGCCACGAGACGCTCGCCTTCGACGCGCTCCTGCACCACCCCGCCTTCCGCGTCGGGGCCGAGGCCGACGACGCCTCGCACGCCGGCTTCGGGCCGGACGCGCTCTCGGACGTCGAGGCGCGCGCCCTCTTCGCGCAGCCGCTCCTGGACGCCGTAGACCCCGGGGCCGACGCCGACGCCTTCGAGGACACCCTCGCCCGCGCCGACGCCTACTGGGCCTTCGCCCGCGAGCACCTCGCCCCGGACGCCGACGCCGCCGCGGCCGGCCGCGCCTTCGCTCGCACCCATCCCGGCACCTCGGCCGAGGAGGCCGAGGCGATGGTCCGCCGCTACCACGAGCTGTTTCCTGAAAAAGGCTAGGCGACCGGGCAACGGCCAACGGCCATCGGGGAAATGCCTCTTCCGATGGCCGTTGGCCAATGCCCGTTTACCTATCGGCGTCTACCTTCGGGCACTGCCACGCCCCGCCCGATGGACCCCGTCCCCGCCGACGCCCCCGCCCGGATCCCCTTCCACGGCTCGCCGGCCCCGACGCTCGGCGTCGAGATCGAGATCCAGATCCTGGACCCGCAGACCTGCAACCTCAAGCAGGGCTCGACGCTCATCCTCGACCGCGTCGGAGACCACCCGAAGATCAAGCAGGAGCTCACGCAGTCCACGGTCGAGGTCATTACCGGCATCTGCACGGACGTCGCCGAGACGACGGCGGACCTGCGCGCGTCGATGCGCGAGCTGTACGCGCTCGGCGACGAGCTCGGGCTCGCCTTCGCCTCGGCCGGCACGCACCCCTTCGGGCAGTGGCGCGACCAGAAGATCTACCCCAACGCGCGCTACCAGGCCCTCGTCGACAAGATCCAGTGGCCCGCGCGGCGGCTGCTCATCTACGGCCTCCACGTCCACGTCGGCGTGGGCTCGGGCGAGAAGGCGATCGCGGTCATGAACGCGCTCTCGACGTACCTGCCGCACCTGCTGGCCCTCAGCGCGTCCTCGCCGTTCATCGACTTCGAGGACACCGGCCTGGCGTCGGCGCGGTCCAAGATCTTCGAGGCCATGCCGACGGCCGGCCTGCCGTACCGGCTCGCCAACTACGGCGAGTTCCAGACGTTCATGAACACGCTCGTGCGCGCGCGCGCGATCGAGTCCGTCCGCGAGATCTGGTGGGACATCCGGCCGCACCCCGGCTTCGGCACGCTCGAGATCCGCATCTGCGACGCGCCGTCCACGCTCAAAGAGATCGCCGCGCTGACGGCGCTCGTGCAGTGCCTCGTCGTGGTGCTCGGCGAGCGCTACGAGGCCGGCGCGCCGATGGGCATCCTGCAGCCGTGGATCCTGCGCGAGAACAAGTGGCGCGCCTGCCGCCACGGCCTCGACGCGGACGTCATCCTGACCAACGACGGCGACCACGGGCCGCTCCGGATGCTCGTCCCGGAGCTGCTCGGCCGCCTCGCGCCCGTCGCGGCCCGCCTCGGCTGCGCGGACGAGCTCGCGAGCGTCGAGGCGCTCGTCGACAACGCGAGCTACGAGCGGCAGCGCGCCCGCTACGCCGAGACGAACCGCCTCCCGGACGTCGTGGCCATGCTCGCCGAGGAGCTCCGCGACAGCGTCGCCCAGAACGCCTGAGCGGAAAGCGGAAAGCGGAAAGCAGGGAAATTTGCATCTATTTCTATACTTGTCATCCCGGACTTGATCCGGATAGGAGTTACGCAGTCGGGCGTCCCCCTCTTGCCGTCGTTCCCGCGAACGCGGGAATCCAGAATCGGGACAACGCCTTTGCAGTCTGTACTCTGGGTTCCCGCGTGCGCGGGAATGACGTTTTCAAGAGCGTTCCGGTCGGTTCAAGGGCAACTGCGTAACTCCTACCGGGATCTGCCTTTTCGTTTTTCTTCACGCAGGAGAATGCAAAAGGCAGATCCCGGATCAAGTCCGGGATGACATATTTTTGTTGTCGCGGGTCGTCAAGCGGATCTATTACAGCCTGACGCAACCGAACTGATCCTGTCCTCCTGAACGTCAGTGAAGGATCTCGACGCCGCGCTGAGATCCTTCACTGACGTTCAGGAGGACAAGCGGGTCGACATCGGCTCAGTCCGGTTGCGTCACGTTGTACAGCCGGCCTGTTCAACCCCTCAACCCCGTCAAAGCTCGTCCTCCGCGCGCTGGGCGAGGATGCGCGTCCAGAGCGCCTCCTTGAGCGGGCCGAGGCCGCGCTGTGCGACCGCCGAGATCGCGAAGACGTCGACGGGCTCGCTCAGCGAGGCCCGGACGGTCTCGGCCCACTCGTCTGCGAGGTCGAGCCCGACGAGGTCCATCTTGGTCAGCGCGACGAGGCGCGGCTTCGAGAGCAGGTGCGGGCTGAAGGCGCGCAGCTCGGCGAGGAGCGTGTCGTACTGCGCCGCCGGGTCCTCCTCGTCGGCGGCGAGGCAGAACAGGAGCACGGCGTTGCGCTCGACGTGCTTGAGGAAGCGCGTGCCGAGGCCGCGGCCCTCGGACGCGCCCTCGATGAGCCCGGGGATGTCCGCGATGACGAACGAGCGGTAGTCGCCGACCGGGACGATGCCGAGCTGCGGCACGAGCGTCGTGAAGGGGTAGTCCGCGATCTTGGGTGCCGCCGCCGAGACGCTCGCCACGAGCGTGGACTTGCCCGCGTTGGGGAAGCCGACGAGGCCGACGTCGGCGAGCAGCTTGAGCTCGATCGTGACCTCGCGCTCCTCGCCGGGCAGCCCCGGCTGCGCGTACTGCGGCGACTGCCGCGTCGCGGACTTGAAGTGGACGTTGCCGAGCCCGCCCTTGCCGCCGGCCGCGAGCACGAGCCGCTGCCCGGGCTCGGTGATCTCGCCCAGCAGCGCGCCCGTCTCGCTGTCGCGCGCGACGGTCCCGAGCGGGACGCGCAGCACGACGTCGTCGGCCATCTTGCCGCTTTTCATCGCGCCCATGCCCGGCCCGCCGCCCTTGGCGAAGTGGTGGCGGTTGTAGCGCAGGTCCAGCAGCGTGTACAGGCTCTTGTCGCCCTCGAGCAGGACGGAGCCGCCCGGCCCGCCGTCGCCGCCGTTGGGCCCGCCGAAGGCGGCGAACTTCTCGTGGCGGAACGTCGCCGCGCCGGCCCCGCCCTTGCCCGAGCGGACGCTGATGGTGACGTAGTCGACGAACTTCAAGGCGGGATCCGGGATGTGGGATGCGGCATGGGCAGAGCGCTCACGCGGGTGTCGAAGCTAGCCAGAACGCGCTGCGGCGGCCTTCGCCCGCCTTCCACGGGCGGGCCCGGCGAGGCGTCCGATCTTGCCTCTGCCACATCCCGCATCCCGCATGGCCCATCCCTCCGTCACCATCTACACCGACGGCGCGTGCTCGGGCAACCCCGGCCCGGGCGGCTGGGCGGCCGTGCTCGTCTCGGGCGGCCGCGAGAAGGAGCTCTCGGGCGCGGAGCCGCTCACGACCAACAACCGGATGGAGCTGCAGGCCGCGGCCGAAGCGCTCGAGGCGCTGACGGCTCCGTGCGCGGTCGCGCTCCACTCGGACTCCGCCTACCTCGTCAACGCCTTCAACGACCGCTGGATCGCGGGCTGGCAGCGGCGCGGCTGGACGAAGGCCGACAAGTCGCCGGTCCTCAACCGCGACCTCTGGGAGCGGCTCGTCGCGCAGGACGCGCGCCACGACGTCCGCTGGGTGAAGGTGAAGGGCCACGCGGGCGTCCCGATGAACGAGCGCGTCGACGGGCTCGCCGTGGCCGCGATTGCGAAGCTCCGGGCGGGCGGGTAAAGGTTAGGACCGGAGATCATCACGGCCTATGTTTGGACGACACATCTCATCCAGGCTATGCGTGCGCTTCTTCTCTGCCTCGCCTTCGGCCTCGCTGCCTGTGACTCGGCTGGTCCCGCGCCCGTCACCCCCATCACGCCCGGGACGCCGCCCACCGGTCCAGCCCGGAGCTTCCGGTTCGCCAGCGTCCCGGCCAGCATCACGGTCGACGTACCGGACACCCGTGCGCTCGCATTCAGCGACTTACTCGGCCGGCCCCTCCCTGTCGGCTTCCGCGCTGCGCCGACGTTAACAGGCGGGGCAGCTGCCTTCGACCTCGTGGATGACCACACGCTGCGCGCAGTGATCGAGGGCGCGGCGACGCTACGGGTGGCCGTCTCGGCACCCGGCTACCGAGACACGACGCTCACGGTCCCACTTGTCTCGCGCGTGCTCTGCCCGCCGGCCCGGCCCGCCGGGACCCAGGACGTCTTTCCGGCGCTCAACTCTGCGCAGTTCCGGTCCACGTGGCTGAGTCGGAGCTCGCGCGAAAACGCACTCTCCACAGGCGAGGGCGTGCTCACGCTCGAGTCGGGCGACGCAGCGAGCTGTTACAAAGGGACGCGCTCGACGCCGGTCTCCTACCGCTACGCGGGCACGACGACGTTCAACAGCGGCGCGCCGCAGCCGGTGTCGCAGCAGGCGACCGGCATCGCCGTCGAGGACTCGACCAACACGGTGACGCTGCCCGTTCTGTCGCCCATCGACGGGTTTCAGTACCCGGTCGTGTTCGCCCGCTACGGCACCGAGCCGGAGCGCGTCGTCCGCGAACCGTTTTACCGGACATGCACGCGTCAAATCCGCCTCGCGGCCGACACAGGGCTCGTAGAGGACGGCGTTCCGAACTGCTACCTCGGGTTCGGCTTGTACAAGGGCTGGTCACTCACACGGATCTCAGGCCGGCACGCCGGCGGGGCGTAGATTCGGGACACTCTCCCCTGCCCTGCCCCGATGTCCCTCATCGCCTCGATCCACGCCCGCCAGATCCTCGACAGCCGCGGCAACCCGACCGTCGAGGTCGACGTCATCACCGAGACCGGCGAGATCGGCCGCGCGGCCGTCCCCTCGGGCGCGAGCACGGGCGAGTACGAGGCCGCCGAGCTGCGCGACGACGACCCCGACGTCTACGGCGGCAAGGGGGTCCTCAAGGCCGTCGAGAACGTCAACGACGAGATCGCCGACGAGATCGAAGGCTTCTCCGTCTTCGACCAGGCGCACGTGGACCGCGCGCTCGTCGAGCTCGACGGGACCGACAACAAGTCCCGCCTCGGGGCCAACGCGACGCTCGGCGTGAGCCTCGCCGTGGCACGCGCCGCCGCCGTCGCGTCCGGCCTGCCGCTGTTCGCGTACCTCGGCGGGGCCAACGCGCGCCGCCTGCCGGTCCCGATGATGAACATCCTCAACGGCGGCCGCCACGCGGACAACTCGGTCGACATGCAGGAGTTCATGGTCATGCCCGTCGGCGCGACGTCGTTCTCCGAGGGCCTCCGGATGGGCGTCGAGACGTTCCACGCGCTCAAGGCGCTGCTCAAGGCCAAGGGCTACTCGACGGCCGTCGGCGACGAGGGCGGCTTCGCGCCGAACCTGCGCTC
>JAYWIE010000653.1:0-1844 GCA_043789155.1 Rubricoccaceae bacterium
GGGCGACGCCCGAGCGCGTCAGCCGACCTCGACCGAGCCTGCGGCGACGCCGTTGAGGGCGTCCCAGAAGCCGGGGAACGACACCGAGGCGGCCTCGGCCCCGGTGATCGTCGTCGGGCCCGTCGCGCCGAGGGCGGCGATGGCGGCGGCCATCGCGATCCGGTGGTCGCCGCGCGCGTCGACGGCCGCGCCGCGCAGCGGGCGGCCGCCCTCGATGACGAGCCCGTCGGGGAGCTCCTGCACGTCCGCGCCCATCGCGCGCAGGAAGGCGGCCGTGGCCGCGATCCGGTCGGACTCCTTGACGCGCAGCTCGGCCGCGTCGCGGATGGTCGTCCGCCCCTGCGCGAAGGCCGCGGCGACGGCGAGGACCGGGATCTCGTCGATGAGGTTGGGCACGATGCGGCCCGCGATCTCGACGCCGGTGAGGCCGCCCTCGGGCGCGTTCACGCGGACGTCCGCGAGCGGCTCGCCGCCGCGCTCGCGCTCGTTCGACAGCCGGATGTCCGCCCCCATCGCCCGCAGGACATCGATGACGGCCGCGCGCGTCGGGTTGACGCCGACGGCGTTCATCTGGATCACGGCCGCCGCGGCGGTGCTGCCGGCGACGAGGAAGAAGGCCGCCGCCGAGACGTCGCGGGGGACGACGCGCAAGCCGGCCGGTGGCCGCGTCCCGCCCGCGACCGAGAGGTGCCGCTCGCCGCCGACGCTCAGCGCGGCGAGGCCGAGCATCCGCTCGGTGTGGTCGCGCGTCGGGACGGGCTCGATGACGGTCGTGCGGCCCTCGGCGAAGAGCCCGGCGAGCAGGACGGCGCTCTTGACCTGCGCCGAGGCCACGGGCAGCCGGTACGTCGTGCCGACGAGGCGCGCCGGGCGGATCGTGACCGGCGCGTGGCTGTCTGTGAGCGTGATATCTGCGCCCATGGCCCGCAGCGGGTCCGCGACGCGCGCCATCGGGCGGCCCGAAAGCGAGGCGTCGCCGACCAGGACGGACTCGAAGGGCTGCCCGGCAAGCACGCCCATCAGCAGCCGCATCGTCGTGCCGGAGTTGCCGCAGTCGAGCGGCGCGGCGGGCGCGCGGAGCGTCCCGCCGTGGACAAGGAGGCGGCCGTCGCGGTCGCCCGCGCCGGCCTCGATCCGGACGCCGAGCGCGCACAGGCACGCGAGCGTGGACTGCGGGTCGGCGGCGTCGGGGAAGCCGACGATCTCGCTCTGGCCCGGCGCGAGCGCGGCCAGGATCGCCGCGCGGTGCGCGAGCGACTTGTCGGGCGGCAGCGCGACGGTGCCGGCGAGGGCGAGGGCGGGGGAGACGGTGACGGTCATGGGCGGGGGTAGACGACGGGCCAGGTGTCGGGCGAGCCGCCGCCGTCGGCGTCGCAGTCGCGGCTGCGGGCCTCGACGAGCGTCGCCGCGGGGCCGTCGCCGAGGCGGTAGCGCGAGAGCAGGCCGCAGTCGCCGGCGCGGCGCGCGAGCGCGAGCGTCTCGAACGTCCGGTCTCCCGGTGTAAAGCGCGGCGTGGCGAAGATCGGCGACGGCGGGCCCGAGACCCCGCCGCCCGGGCCGACGTACGCGGCGCGGAGCAGGCTCGCGCGCCCGGCCTGGACGTGGACGAGCGCGTACGCGCCCTGGAACGCCCCGAAATCGCAGGTGACGACCGCGACGGCCTCGTCCGGCCCGACGGCGTGGACGTCGTAGGTGCCGCGCAGGGCGTGGGGCGTCGCGGCCGGCTCCCAGACCTCGCGGCCCGCCACGGCGTCCCAGTACGAGTCGCACGCCCGCGCCCAGCCGACGGCGGCGTCGATCTCGGCCGCGAGGCGCTTCTCGGCGACGAGGCGGGCGGCGTAGGC
>JAYWIE010000654.1:0-6429 GCA_043789155.1 Rubricoccaceae bacterium
CTACGGCGGCGCGTTCGTCCCCGAGATCCTCGCCCCCGCCTTCGACGCCCTCAACGCGGCGTGGGATACGGCCAAGGCGGACCCCGCCTTCTGGGCCGAGTGGCGGACGCTGCTGCGCGAGTACGTCGGCCGCCCGACGCCGCTCTCGCCCGCGCCGCGCCTCAGCGCGCACGTCGGCCGCACCGTGTTCCTCAAGCGCGAGGACCTCTGCCACACCGGCGCGCACAAGATCAACAACACGGTCGGGCAGATCCTGCTCGCGCGGCGCATGGGCAAGCGCCGCATCATCGCCGAGACCGGGGCCGGGCAGCACGGCGTCGCCACGGCCACCATCTGCGCGCGCTTCGGCCTGCCGTGCATCGTCTACATGGGGGCCGAGGACATCGGCCGGCAGCACCTCAACGTCGTCCGGATGCGCCTGCTCGGGGCCGAGGTCCGCCCGGCGACGTCGGGCTCGCAGACGCTCAAGGACGCCACCAACGAGGCCTTCCGGGACTGGGTCACGCACCCCGACGACACGTTCTACTGCATCGGCTCGGTCGTCGGGCCGCACCCGTACCCGGCGATGGTGCGCGACTTCCAGCGCGTCATCGGCGACGAGACGCGCGCGCAGCTGCTCGACGCGACCGGCCGCGAGACGCCCGACGCCGTCTTCGCCTGCATCGGCGGCGGCTCCAACGCGATGGGCATCTTCTACCCGTTCCTGAGCGACGCCGGCGTCGCGCTCTACGGGGCCGAGGCTGGCGGCGAGGGGCTGGACAAGAAGCACGCGGCGACGCTCACGCTCGGCTCGCCGGGCGTGCTCCACGGCTCGATGTCGTACCTGCTCCAGGACGACGCCGGGCAGGTGACGCTGCCGCACTCGATCTCGGCCGGGCTGGACTACCCCGGCGTCGGCCCGGAGCACGCCTACCTCAAGGACGCCGGCCGCGTGCAGTACCACGCCGTCACGGACGCCGAGGCGCTCGCGGGCGTCACGCTGCTCTCGGAGCTCGAGGGCATCATCCCCGCGCTCGAGACCGCCCACGCCATTTCGCTGCTCGAACGGATCGCGCCGACGCTCGACGCCGACGCCGTCTGCGTCGTCAACGTCTCCGGCCGCGGCGACAAGGACATGGCGACGATCGCCGAGGAAATGCGGTTTGACGTCTAAGGTTTAACGTTTTGCTCCGTGCTCCAGCCTTGCAGCACACCGCGCGATGACTGATCCTGTCATCCTGAGAAGCTGTTTGGCGAACGATCCTCCCATCTGTCATCCTGAGTGAAGAGAGCCGCAGGCGAACGCAGTCGAAGGATCTCTGCCGTGCACGAGGCCCGCGCCGCGCGCTGACCCTCAGCCATCTGCTCGGCAGAGATCCTTCGACAGGCTCAGGATGGCCTCGTGGAAACGTCTTCACCAACTGGTTTGGCAGACCTTCAACTTTAAAACCGCATTTGACCACGCTCCGCGCCCACCTCACCGCCCTCCGCGACCGTAGCCGGACCGCCCTCGGCCTGTTCGTCACCAGCGGGTTCCCCGACCCCGCGGGCACGGGCGACGTGCTCGACGCCGTCGCCGACGGCGGGGCCGACTTCGTCGAACTCGGGATGCCGTTCTCGGACCCGCTCGCCGAGGGCCTCCCGATCCAGCGCTCGAGCGCGCGCGCGCTCGGCCACGGCACCGTCATGGCGGACGCCTTCCGCACGGCCGAGGCCTTCGCGCGGCGGCACCCGGACGTCCCGCTCGTGCTCATGGGCTACGTCAACCCGGTCGTCCAGTACGGCGTCGGCGCGTTCTGCCGCGACGCGGCGCAGGCCGGCGCGAGCGGCCTCATCCTTCCGGACCTGCCCCCCGCCGAGGCCGACCTCGTCGACGCCGACGCGGCCGCGGCCGGGCTCGGCATGACGTACCTCGTGGCCCCGAACACGCCGGCCGGGCGCGTCCGACGGGTCGCCGAGCGCTCGACGGGCTTCGTCTACGCCGTGTCGTCGCCGGGCCTGACGGGCGGTGCGCTCGATTCGCCGGATGCAATAACGGGCTATCTTGACCGGACGCGCGCCCTCGTCGACGCCCCGCTCCTCGTCGGCTTCGGCATCCGCACGCCCCAGGACGCCGCCCGCCTCGCCCCCCACGCCGACGGCGTCATCGTCGGCTCGGCGCTCATCGAGCACGTCGAGGCCGCGTGGGACGACCCGGCGCTCGGCGCAGCCGCCCGCCGCGCGTCGGTCACGGCGTGGACGCGCGCGCTCCGCGCCGGCGCGGACGGCCATGCCTGACGCGCCGGCGCGGTGCCAGCCAGGCCGACGTAGACGTCCAGGCGCGGTGCCATCCGGGCGGAAGAAGACGCCCCAGCGGGGCGTCTCTACGGGGCGCTCGGTTGGAACTGACGGCGACGTCCCGGTCGATTCCCCAAAACCCTAAACCCCAAACACACCATGCACCTCCTCAAACTCGGCCTCCCCAAAGGCAGCCTCCAGGACGCCACATTCGACCTGCTCAAAAAGGCCGGCTACGCCTTCTCCGTCCGCGACCGCTCGTACTTCCCCTCCACCGACGACGAGGAGCTCAGCGCGATGCTCGTCCGCGCGCAGGAGATGGCCCGCTACGTCGAGGACGGCGTGTTCGACGCCGGCATCACCGGGCTCGACTGGGTGAGCGAGACCTCGGCCGACGTCCACGTCGTGTCGGACCTCGTCTACTCGAAGGCCTCGATGCGGCCCGTGCGCTGGGTCCTCGCCGTGCCGAACGGCTCCGACATTCAGTCTGTCCACGACCTCGAGGGCAAGCGGATCGCGACCGAGGTCGTCGAGCTCACGCGGCGCTGGCTCGCCGCGAGCGGCGTCACGGCCGACGTCGAGTTCTCGTGGGGCGCGACCGAGGTCAAGGCCCCGGACCTCGTCGACGCCATCGTCGAGGTGACCGAGACGGGCAGCAGCCTGCGCGCCAACAACCTGCGCATCGTCGAGACGATCCTCGAGTCCAACACGCAGCTCGTCGCCAACCACGCGGCGTGGGCGGACCCGTGGAAGCGCGAGAAGATCGAGAACCTCGCCCTGCTGATGGAGGGCGCGATCCGCGCCGAGGGCCGCGTCGGGCTCAAGATGAACGTCCGCCGCGACGCCCTCGCCGCGCTCGTGGCGCAGCTGCCGGCGCTGCGCAACCCGACCATCTCGCCGCTCTTCTCCGAGGAGTGGGTCGCCGTCGAGACCATCGTCGAGGAGCGCGTCGTGCGGACGCTCATCCCGGCGCTGAAGCGCCTCGGCGCGGAGGGCTTCATCGAGTACCCGCTCAACAAGCTCATCCCGTGAGGGGGATGCGGGATCGGGGATACGGGATGCGCAGACGGCTCCGCCCGTAGCTTCTGCCCATCCCACATCCCGCATCCCGCATGCCTCTCCTTCTCAGCCTCTGCTACGGCCGCTCCGGCGACAAGGGCGACGCCGTCAACGTCGGCCTCATCGCGCGCGACCCGGCGCACTACGCCTGGCTCCGCCGGACGGTCACGGCCGAGCGCGTCAAGGCCCACTTCGGGCCGCGCGTGGACGGGCCGGTCGAGCGGTTCGAGCTGCCCAACCTCGCCGCGCTGAACTTCCTGCTCCACGGCGCGCTCGGCGGCGGCGGGACGGTCTCGCTCAAGCTCGACGCGCAGGGCAAGACCTACGCTGCGCACCTGCTCCGGATGGACGTCGACGCGCCCGAGGACGTCGCCGAGACGGCCGACGCCGCGTGAGGCGCGCCGCCGCGCTCGCCGTGCTCGCCGGCTTCGGCGTCGGTGCCAGCGGCTGCGGCAAGGCACCGGACGCCGCGGCCGGCCCCGAGCCCGTCCCCGTCGACTCCAGCCTCGTGGACCTGCTCGCCGATCTCGCGCTCGCCGACGCCCGCGCCGAGACCGCCCCCGCGCCGCGCCGCGCCAAGGCGCGGGACAGCCTCCGCGCCGTCGCGCTCGCGCTCCACGACGTCACGCCCGAGGTCGTCCGCGACCGGCAGGCCCGGCTCGCAGGCGACCCTGTCGTCGCCCGGGCCACCTACGACGCCGTCGAGCGAGCGCTGATGGCAGAGCCACGGTGAGCAACGCCGACGGCACGACAGCACGGCGGCACGACAGCATGACAGGCGGCCCTCTTCTGCCAACCGTCCCATTCAAACGTTTCCTCTCTCGGCCAACCGCCCCCCTCACTACTTGTCATCCCGCCGGGTAAACCCGGACCTGACTTGATCCGGGATCTGCCTTTTGCATTCTGCGGCGTGAAGAAAGGCAAAAGGCAGATCCCGGATCGAGTTCGGGATGACACATTTTTATTGCTGTGCCTGGTAGACTGAAACTATTCCAATCGACCGCTTTCAACCTTTCAACCTTTCAACCTTTCAACCTTTCAACCTTTCAACCTTTCAACCTTTCAACCTTTTAACCCGTCCATGCTCCACATCCTCACCACTGGCGGGACCATCGACAAGGTCTACTTCGACGCCGCGAGCGCGTACGAGGTCGGGGAGCCGCAGATCGCGGACATCCTGCGCTCGGCCGGCGTCGCGCTCGAGACGACCGTCGAGACCGTCCTCCGCAAGGACAGCCTCGAGATGACGGACGCAGACCGTGCGCTCGTCGCCGCGCGCGTCGCGGCGTCGCCGGCCGAGCACGTCGTGGTGACGCACGGGACGGACACGATGGCCGCGACGGCGCGCGCGGTCTCGGACGCGCTCGGGCCCGGCGGGGCGTCCGGCAAGACCGTCGTGTTCGTCGGCTCGCTCACGCCGGCGCGCTTCAAGGCCTCCGACGCCGAGTTCAACGTCGGCTTCGCCGTCGCGGCCGTGCAGACGTTGCCGCCGGGCGTCTACGTCGCGATGAACGGGCGGGTGTTCGACCCGCACCACGTTCGCAAGAGCCGCGAGCGCAACCGGTTCGAGGCCGGCGCGCCGGCCGATGCGTCCGGCGGTTCCGCGCCGTCCGCGTCGTAGCTTCGCGGGCCTGCTAAACCCTTACCCTCCCGCGCCCATGACCCGCTTCGCGCTCCTCGGCCTCGCCCTGCTCGCCGCCGGCTGCACCACGACGGCCTCCACGACCGCGCCCGGCGGCACGACGCCCAGCGGCACGACGCCCGGCGGCACGACAGGCGGCACCGCGCCCGGCGGCGCGCCCGTGGCCGTCGAGGGGGCCTGCACCGACGGCGTCGCCACGAGCGCGGCCGGCGTCGCGTACCCCTGCCTCGGCATCGACCTCGCGGCCCACCTCTCGCCGCAGCAGCTCGGCGTCCGCCCGGCCGGCTCGGTCTACGCCAACAGCATCTGGGGCTGGACCGACCCGACCACCAACCGCGAGTACGCCGTCGTTGGCAACGCCGACGGGACGCGCTTCGTCGACGTGACGGTCCCCTCGGCCCCGGTCCAGCTCGGGATGCTGCCCACGGCGACGCTCGTGAGCGTGTGGCGCGAGATCCGCGTCCAGGGCGACCTCGCCGTCATCGTGAGCGAGGCGCAGGGCCACGGGATGCAGATCTTCGACATGAAGACGCTCCGCGGGCTCACCGCCGATCCCGCGCGGCGCTTTACGGCCACCGGCACGTACCGCGGCTTCGGCAGCGCCCACGCGGTCGTCGTGACCGAGGGAGCCGGCGCGCCGCCGATCGTCTACGCCGTCGGCTCGCGCGAGCTGCTCACCCGCTCGCTCCCGGCGGCCTGCACGGCCCCCGGCTTCCACGCCGTCAACCTCGCGGACCCCGCCAACCCCGTCTTCGCCGGCTGCTTCTCGGACGTCAATAAGGACGCCGCGCCGGTCACCGCGCCGGGCTACACCCACGACGCGCAGTGCATGGTCTACCGTGGGACCGACACGGACTACACGGGCCGCCAGATCTGCTTCGCCTCCAACGAGGACGTCGTGACCATCTTCGACGTCACCGACCTGCCCGACGTGCGGGTCGTGAGCCAGGGCGTCTACCCCAACGACGCCTACACCCACCAGGGTGCGCTGACGAGCGACGGCCGCTACTTCCTCGTCGATGACGAACTCGACGAGCAGAACGGCCTCGCGGCGACGCAGCGCACGATCGTGATGGACTTCCAGGACCTCGACAACCCCGAGCTCGCCTTCATCCACGACAGCGCGCTCACCGTGATCGACCACAACCAGTACATCGTCGGGCAGCGCGTGTACCAGTCCAACTACGAGGCCGGGCTGCGCGTGCTCGACGTGTCGCAGGTCGGGCAGGGCCGGCTGAGCGAGGTCGCCTTTTTCGACACGTACCCGCAGGGGCAGTCGGCGCAGTTCAACGGGCAGTGGGCCAACTACCCGTTCTTCCGCTCGGGGACGCTGCTCGGCAACGACATCAACAACGGCCTGTTCGTGCTGACGCCGTCGCGCCCGGCCGGCACGCGCTAGAGCTTGTTACGGACTTGGCAGAACTGGCCTTAACCGCCCCCCGCCGGGGGGCTGTCCGCGCGAGCGGACTGGG
>JAYWIE010000655.1:0-6425 GCA_043789155.1 Rubricoccaceae bacterium
GGGTCGGCATAGCGGCGGGAGGGTCGAGGGAGGGAACCGACGCGGGGAGGTGGCACCGTGTCAGTAATGGGTGTTTCGACAAGGACCGTGCCCGCCGGCGTGTGTCAGGCCCGGGCGGGAACCTTCTCGGGAACTTTCCTAGACGCCGGTTCCCGGCCCGGTGCCGCGGCGCGGCGGAGGGCGAGCAGCAGCACGAGGCGCTCGTCGCGCCGGGAGCCGCCTTTGAGCTCCAGATCGGCCGCCAGCAGGGCGTCGAGCGCCCGCCGGAGCCCGAACGGACCGTAGTTGCGCGCCGCGCGGACGTACTCGGGGACCGTGAACGGCGGCACGCCGATCTGTCCGGCCAGCTGCGGCTCGGGCACGTTCTGGTTCAGACATCCTGTCAGCCGCCACAGCTTCAGCAGGTACGCCGAGAGGAGGGCGACGAGCTTGATCGCCTCCGAGCGGCCGTTGGACGCGCGCACGACGAGCGCGTCGGCGATGGCGAGGGCGCGGCGGGCGTCGCCCGCGGCGAGGGCAGACTGGAGCTCGAACGGGTTCTCGTCGCGGCTGTGGCCTGCGGCCTGCACGACGTCGTCGCGCGTGACGCGCGCGCGGTCGCCGACGAACGCGACGAGCTTGTCGACCTCGTTGGCGACGGTCCGCAGGTCGGTCCCGGCCAGCTCGGCGAGCATCGCCGCGGCCCCGCTCTCGGCCTCGATGCGGGCGCGCTTGAGCCGCGCCTCGACGAACGCCGGGATCTGGCGCTCCTTGTAGGCCGGGAACTCGCCGGCGACGGCGTGCTCGCGCAGCGCGCGGTACGGGTGCGCCGAGAGGTTCGGCTTGCCCGTGCAGATCAGGATGACCGTTGCGGACGGGTTCGGGCGCTCGGCGTAGTCCTTGAACAGGATGTTCTGGTCCAGCTTCTCGAAGCCGCGCACCACGACGAGGCGGCGCTCGGCCATCATCGGGAACTGGGCGCACTGCGCGAGCACGGCCGGGGCGGAGGCCTCGGGGCCGAACACGACGTCGAGGTTGAAGTCGCGCGTGGCGGGCTCGACGGCGTGCTCTATGGCGAGCGCCTGGAGCTCGTCGATGAGGAAGCCTTCCTCGCCGTAGAGGAAGTAGAGCGGCTGGAAGCGGCCGTGGCGGAAGGCGGTCGCGAGGTCGTCGTAGGACGCACCGGTGGGCGCGCGGCGGTTGCCTTTGGCCATCGGGAGCGGGGCTGGGCGGGCCGTCAAGATCGCACGGCGCGTGCGCCCCGCCGTGTCAGCCCATCGGCGTCATGCCGCGGGCGGCCGCATCGTCACGTCGGCCTCGTGGAGGCGGTAGGCGATCTCCTTGAGCCGGTCGGCGTCGTGCTGCACGATCCGGAGGACGGCCCCGTAGACGTCCGTCGCGTCGCCGTTGACGGTCACCGTACGGGACCACGCGGCGGGGTCGAGCGCGGAGGCGAGGGCGCGGAGGTCGCGGCGGGCGGCGGCGACGTCTTCGAGGAGGGCGTCGAGCGTCGCGTCAGTCGCGGGCGCGTCCGCGAGCGCGAGCGTGAGGTCGGCCGGCGCGCCGTCGTCGAACCACACCGCGAGCTCGCGGTCGAGGCGCGCGAGCGCGGCGAGCGTGTCCCGGACCGAGAGGTCGGTTGGGAGCGGGGCCTTCTCGACGGCCCACGGCGGGAGCGCGCCGAGGAGCGGCCCGAGGGCGGTCGCCTCGTCCTCGATCCAGCCCATCTGGTCCAGCAGCGCCTCGCGCCGTGCGGCGAGCGTGGCGGGGTCCGCGGCGGGGCGGGCGTAGGCGTCGAGGTCGATCATAGGAGGTTGAGGGTTGAGGGGTTACGAGGTTGAGAGGGACATGCGGTTCGTCCGTAACGCGAGCAGTGGTCGAGGAGAGCCTTCCCCTCTCGCCCCCTCAACCCGTCCTCCTCTCGACCCTTTACACCTCCTGCGCGAGCGGCTCGAGCGGGTCCGTCTCCCCCGCGTCTGCGACGGCCATCTCGACGAGCGCGGCGTAGTCGAGGCGGTTGCGAAGCGTGTGGACGTTGTTCTCCGGCTTGTGCTGCCAGTCGCCCTGGGGCTGGCCGTTGCGGCGGCGCTGGAGAAAGTTGAGGCGGTCCTCGACGCGCTCCTTGGGCACGACGAGCTTGTCGAGCCCGAAGTGGGCCTCGTCGCGGTGCTGGAAGGTGAGGTCGTACTCCTTCGACATCACGATGGCCTCCTCGGGGCAGACCTCCTCGCAGAAGCCGCAGTAGATGCAGCGGAGCATGTTGATCTCGAACCACGCCGGCTCGCGCTCCTTGATGTCGTCCGTGACCTCGTGGGCCTGCATCGAGATCGCGAGCGGCGGGCACGAGCGGGCGCAGAGGCCGCAGGCGACGCAGCGCGGGCGGCCCTCCTCGGCGACGAGGACCGGGCGGCCGCGGTACGAGTCCGGCGGGTACCACTGCTCCTCGGGGTACTCGAAGGCGTAGCTCTCGAGCGTCATCTTGGAGGCTGAGTAGCCGAGGCCCTTGAAGATCTCGGGCAGGTAGAGGCGCTCCCAGAAGTTGAGCGTCCGCTCGTTGGGCTGGGCGGAGAAGACGGGTGTGCCGGGCATCGCGGGGCTGTTTTGTCGTGTCCGGAAGCTACGCCCGGCGGCGGGCCAGGGTCCGGACGCCCGGCATCAGTCCGGAAGCCGCACGCCCATCGTGCCCGCGGGCCGGGTCTCGAGCCGGACGCGGTCGCGCGCGCCGACCGCGGCCCCGAGCAGCGCGCCCGGAGGGGTCGCCATCGCGCCGAACGCCGTCCCCATCATCGCGCCGAACAACGGCTTGTCACAGTTGTCGAGAATGGCTGTGTCCGTGCACGCCCCCCAGTCGCTGAGGTCGGTCGCGACGACGACGCTCATCACGGCCGCCGTGGCGAGCCCGGTGATCGCCGCGCCCTGCCACGCGCCGCGCCCGCGGCGGACGCGCTCGACGTAGACGACGTCGGCCGTAGCCGCGCGCTGGAGCGTGCCCGAGGCCGGGTCGACCCACGTCGTCGTGTCGGCGTCGGCGTGGAGGGCGCGCGCGTCGACGATGACGCCGCTCGCGAGGCGGACGCGCGCCGGGCGCGTGCCGTACTCGGCGTTGACGTGGCGGAGGCCGGCGGCGTCGGGCGCGAGTGTGCGGCTGGACGTGCAGCCCGAGGCGGCGACGAGGGCGAGGAGGAAAAGCGCGCGCATGACGGTAAGGCGAGGTGGAAACCCAAGGTCCGACGGACATAGACCCGTGGCCTGATCCGTCTGCACTACCGAACGACTGAGCGCGGCAGGCGGCTCAGCGGCGCGCGTAGGGAACGCGCAGACGGAGCGGCATTGGGAAGTGCTTGCCGTTGAGCGTCACGAGTTCCGCCCCGAGACGCGACGCCTGCGCCGCCAAGAGCGCGTCGACAAGACCTGTCCCATGGGATGGTCCGTAGACCCGTCGCCATTCACCACCGAGCCGAGCATCGGCAGGGGTGAGGGGGAGGCCGTCGAACACGCTGAGCAGGGTCCCGAGGGCCACTTCCTCTCTGCCCGGCCGGACCCCTGCGTAAAGCTCTGCAACTACCAGGCATGACACGGCGCACGCTCGCGACTCCTCTTCGATCACAGCACGTGCCACGTCGTGACCGCGCAGAAAGTCGACAAGGATGCTCGTGTCATAGAGAACCTCCGGCGTCACCGGTGATCTGCCTCGGCGCGGAGAGCATCGAAGTCCACGATGTTAGCGCTCCACGCCCCGAACGGTCCCGCGAGCACCTCGCCGCGCCGACGGGCAGACAAGCCATGGCCGAGAACACCGACGAACACGCCATCCGCAGCACAGGTCGTCTCGACCCACACGAGAAAGCGGGACCGGTCCTCGGCTGAGAGGCGCATGACGGCGGCTTCGAGTTCTTCGACGCTCATGGGAGGTGACGGGCGATGGGCACCAAGCTATGAACGGGGCGTCTCGGCAACGTCATGCCCGCACCAATCCGTTCTCCCAGGCCCACGCGACGGCCTCGCGGGCGGTCCCGACACCGAGCTTCGAGTAGACGGCCGCGAGGTGGTTGCGGACCGTGTTCTCGGCGATGCGCAGGCGCTCGGCGATGGCCGCGTTGTCCAGCCCGCGCGCCATCGCGACGAGGACCTCGTGCTCGCGGCCCGTCAGCGGCGAGAGCACGTCGGGCCGGCGCGGGATCGGGACGAACCAGCGGCCCTCGCCGCGGTGCACGGCCACGACGGCCTCGCGGACGATGTTGGGGTGCTGGTCCTTGGGCAGGTAGCCCGCCGCCCCGGCGTCCAGCAGGCCGTGGACGGTCGCCGAGTCGTTGAACGCGCTCAGGGCGAGGATGCACGGCGCGCCGGGGACGCCGCGCAGCGCGGCTGCGACCTCGGGGCCTGACATGACGGGCATCTGCATGTCGAGCACGAGCACGTCGGGGGCCGTCTCCTGCACGAGCCGCAGCGCCTCGCGGCCGTCGCTCGCCTCGCCGACGACGTCGATGCGGCCGCCCTCGCGGAGGGCCGCGACGAGGCCGGCGCGGAAGACGGGGTGGTCGTCGGCGACGACGACGCGGACCGGAGGTCGCGCGGCAACCGGGGTGTCAGGCATCGAGCAGCTCGGGCGAGATGAGGGCGGGCACGGGGACGTCGAGCCTCACGCGGGTGCCGCCGAGCGGGCCCGCGCCGGCGGTGAGCGTCGCGCGGAGCAGGTCGGCGCGCTCGTGCATGCCGAGGATGCCGTAGTGGCCCTGCGCCGCGAGGTCGATCGGGTCGCGCGGGGCCAGCCCGACGCCGTCGTCGTCGACGGCCAGCGTCAGCGTCTCGCCGCCGAGCCGCAGCGCGACGTCGACGCGGCGCGCGCGCGCGTGCTGGACGGCGTTCGAGAGCGCCTCCTGCGCGATGCGGTACAGCGCGAGCCGGCGGTCGTCGGAGAGCGCCTCGGCGACGGCCACGGCGGGCGCGGTCGCGGCATACCGGACGTCCAGGTTGCCGACGGTCGCGGCGCGGTCGGCGAGCGCGGCGAGCGCGGCCGAGAGGCCGAAGGCGTCGAGCGCGGCCGGCCGCAGGCGGTCGCACAGCGCCCGCAGGTCGCCCACGACGCCGGCGACGGCCACGCGCGACGCCTCGGCGCGGGCCGCGTCGGGCTCCTCGCCGCCGCCGGTGGCGGCACCGAGCGCCATCTGGACCGCGCACAGGTCCTGGACCGGCCCGTCGTGCAGCTCGCGGGCGACGTGGGCGCGCTCGGCCTCGCGGGCGGCGGCGAGGCGGTGCCGGAACGTCCGCCGGAGGCGGGCCGCGCGGCGCGCGCGGCGGTCCCACACGACGCCGCCGGCGACGACGCCGATGAGGGCGACCGCGAGCAAGCCGAGCGCGAGCTGCCCCGCCGGCACCTCGGTCGCGAGCCGCACCACGGCGCGCTCGTCGACGTCGAGCGCGAGCGGGACGCCCGTCCTCCGGACCGTGTCGGGCACGAGCGCGCCGTCGCGGGCGGCGCGGCCGAGCACGTCCACGAACGCGGCGTAGGGCACGCGCACGCGCGGCCGGCCTTCGGCCCCCTCGCCGAGGACGACCTCGCCACCGCGGACGACCTCGAAGTAGACGAGCCGCCCGCCGGCCTCGACGTAGCCCGACGACCGCGGCGCGTCTTGCGCGCGCGCGTCCGGCGCGCGGGCATCCGGCGCGCGGGCATCCGGCGCGCGGGCATCCTGCGCCGGCGCGTCCTGCGCGCGCGGTGCGGCGGCAAGGAGGATCAGGACGGCGGCGAGGCGCACAGCAGCGGCGGAAGCGTCCGGCCAAGCTAGGCCGGGCGGCGCGGCGGCGCGTGGTGCGTTCGGACTACCGGCGAACCCGCGGCGGCATCGCCGGGGGCGTCGGCTGGAAGACGCCGCCGTGCCGTCCGGGGCGGGGACGCCGTCCGGGGCGGGAACGCCGTCCGGGGTCGAAAAAGCCACCCGGGCCGTGCCAGCCGGATCGAAGAAGACGCCCCAGCGGGGCGTCTCTACGGGGCGCACGGTCGGAACAAACTGGGCCGTCCCGGTCCCATCCCCCATCAGGTCCGGGTTCACCCGGCCCCATCCCCCGTCTTATTTCTTCTTGAAAAGTAGCGGTGCCGCACGCCGGCGCGCCTCAGGTTCACCGCAAACCCATGTCCCACACCGGACACGCTCACTCTCCCCACCTCATACGGGCCCGGCACCGACGCGCCGGCCAACACTCGGCCTACAAAGGCTGCGCCAGCCCCGGCATACGGAGGTCCTCAGGCGTGACGTCCTCGGCGTAGCCGCCGGCGATCAGCTGCCGGCCGTCCGCGCTCGGAGCCAAGAACACCTCGCCGGCCGGGATACCGTCGGGGTGGTGGAACGGAGGCAGGTCCGCCGGAATGTCTTTGAGAGCCTTGAGGGTCATGGTCGGGCGGGTGGTTTAGTAGAGCGCGAACGCCGTGGCCGTCTGGATGTTGGCGG
>JAYWIE010000656.1:0-6424 GCA_043789155.1 Rubricoccaceae bacterium
CGAGACCGGGATCCGCCTGCTGCCGCGCCGCGTCGGGCCCGGCGAGGCCTCGGCCGAGCTCGTCCGGCGCGCGCGCGGCGACGATTTCCGGACGCTCGACCGCGTCCGCGACGTCGAGTTCAACCGCCGCTGGAACCTCGCCCGCACCGGCTCGCCCTTCGGCTCTGTCCTGGACTCGCTGGGCGAGGACGTCACCGAGGCGACCGCCGCCTTCACGGCTCCCGGCCGCGCGACGGCCCGCGTCGACGGCGGGCGGCTCACGATCGCCGGCTTCCGCTCGGACCGCGTCGGCGCGGGCCTCACGCTCGGGACCGTCGGCGGGCTCGCGCCCGGCGGCCTGCCGTGGCTCGACGCCCGCCTCGACGCCGCGCGGACGGGCGGCGCGGGCCCGCTCGCCGACACGCTCGGCGCGGGCACGTTCGTCCGGCAGCGGGCCGTCCTGGGCCGAGCCTTCGGCGCGGTCACGCCGAGCCTCGGCGTCGAGCGCGAGCGGCGCGAGCAGAGCCGCACGGCCGGCCTCGGGCCCGACGCAGGCGCGGGCGGCACGACGCTTTTTCCGGCCGGGACGGCGCTCGCGGGCAGCTACGCGTTCCTGGCCGTCCGCCCTGGCGTCGGGATCACGCGCGGCGGCGTGACCGCGGCGGCGAGCGTCGAGGTGCGCGCCGAGCGCGAGCCGCTCGGTCCGCCGGGCTCGGTCGGCGCGCTCGTGCCCAGCGCGCGCGCGCTCACGGCCGAGGCGACGGCGGCGCTGCGCAGCCGCGGCAGCCTCTCCGGCGACGCCCGCGTCGCCGTGCGCCGCAAGCGCGTCGCCGAGGGCTTCCGCGCGCTCGGGCGCGAGAACGCCGAGTCGGTCGCGGTCCGCCTCGCCGCCCGCGTCGCTCCGCTGCGCCGCGCGGTCGACGTGCAGGCGACGTACGAGGCGCTGACCGAGCGGACGCCGATCCTGCAGGAGACCTACGTCCTCGTCGGGCCGGACCTCGGGCAGTTCGTGTGGCGCGACGGGGCCGGCGAGCCGCGCGCGGGCGAGCCCGACGGCGTCGCGCAGGTCGACGAGTTCTTCCCCGAGACGACGCCGCTCGAGGGCACGTACGTCCGCGCGTTCCTGCCCGGCGAGGCCCTCTTCCCGACCGTCGGCGTCGGCGCGACGCTGCGCCTCGGCGTGACGCCGGCGCGGCTCGTCGGCGGGAGCACGGGCGTGTTCCCGGCCGTGCTCCGCAACGTCGCCTTTCGGACCGTGCTGGACGTCCGCGAGCAAACGCGCGAAACGGACGTGCTGAGCGTGCTCCGGCTCGCGCCGTCCGTGCTCCAGCAGCGCGTCGGCTCCGGCCCCGACAGCACCGGCACGCTCTCGGGGCGCTTCCGCGCCGAGCAGGAGATCGCGTTCTTCCCCGGCCGCGCGGCGTCCGGTGGGCGGCTCGCGCTCGACCACCTCACGACGACGACGGCGCTCGCGGCGGGCTTCGAGACGCGCCTCGTGCAGTCGCTCCGGGCCGAGGCGTTCGGGCCGCTCGCGCCGCGCGTCGCCGCGCGCGTCGAGGCGACGGCCGAGCGCCGGCGGACGCTCTCGGAGTCGTTCGCGAGCCGCCGCTACGACCTCCGCGGCCTCGCCGCCGAGCCGCGCCTCACGTGGACGCCCGGCCCGGCCGTCTCGGTCTCGGCCGGGGCCGTCGTCGCCGCCCGCACGGACGCTCTCGCGCCGGCCGACCGGCCCGTCGGGGCGTTCGTGGTCCGCGTGCCGGTTCAGGTGTCGCTCGCGCTCGCGGGCCGGCTCTCGGTCGCCGCGCGCGCCGAGGCGTCGAGCGTGCGCCTGCGCGGCGCGGGCGGCACGGGCCTCGCGCTGTTCGAGCTTACGGAAGGCCGTGGCCCCGGGTTCTCGGCCCTGTGGGGCGTCACGGCCCAGATCGGCCTCACCGAACGCCTCCGCGGCACGGTCGTCTACGACGCCCGCGCGCCTGCCAACGCGCCCGTCGTCCAGACCGTCCGTGTCCAGCTCTCAGCCGTGTTCTGAGACGGGATGTGGGATGCGGGATGTGGGATGCGTATGGCCGGCACAGCGTGTAATCTGACGCTCTGCCTATCCCGTATCCCCCTTCCCGCATCCCGAGCGGGCGCGCGCACCGTACCATTCCGCGACCGAGCCCACACGCCCGCTCCCCGATGCAGCTCTTCAACTTCCTCACCGGGGCCAAGCCGCCGCTGATCACGCAGAGCCTGCGCGGGCTCGCGGACATGCTCGACACCGCGAGCGACATGTTCGCCGCGGCGACGGCCGTGCTGCTCGACAACGAGGCGCTCGAGATCGACCTCTCGGCCCTCGACGCGAGCATCAACGCGCGCGAGCTCCAGATCCGCCGCGCCGTCTCCGAGCACGTCTCGGCCGACCCGCGCGACCAGATGGCGCTCTCGCTCGTGCTCGTCTCGATCGTGCAGGACGCCGAGCGCTGCGGCGACCTCGCCAAGAGCCTCGCCAAAACCGCCGACCTCGCCTCGCACCCGCGCATGGGGCCGCACGTCGAGGCGCTGCGCCCGATCCGCGACCGCGTCCAGGCGACGTTCCCGCGCGTGCGGGCCGCCTTCCTGTCGTCGGACACCGAGGCCGCGCGGGCGGTGATGGAGGAGAACGACAGCACCAAGGCGCTCACGGGCGAGTACCTCCAGCGCCTCGCCCGCGCCGACGACCTCACGCCCAACCTCGCCGTCGTGCTCGCCGTCGGCAGCCGCATGATCGGGCGGACGGGCTCGCACCTCTCGAACATCATCTCGGCCGTCGCTCTGCCGTTCGAGCAGATCCGCCGCTCGCCGACGTGGACGGACGAGTGAATGAGTGTCTAGGGAAGCGGCGTCGTCGCTATACCGTCATCCTGAGCGTGTCGAAGGATCTGTGCCGGGCAACCTGACCGATCGATGCGCGGTTCGTGTCCCTCGTGCGGTAGAGATGCGCTGCGCCTGCGCTTCACGGCCTTCGACTTCGCTCAAGACTCGGAGATGGCTTCGCGAAGCAGTCCCTGAACGGCGGGCCGCCGCTGAGGGCAGCCCGCCGGTGTCGCGGAGCTCAGGCGGCTTCGGCGAGCGCCGGGTAGTCCGTGTAGCCCTGCGCGAAGCCGTCCGGGCCGGGCGCGTAGAACGTCGCCGGGTCGGGCTCGGCGAGGTCCGCGCCGGCCGTAAGGCGGGCCACGAGGTCCGGGTTGGCGATGAACGGCCGGCCGAAGGCGACGAGGTCCGCGCGGCCGCTCGCGACGTCGGCGTCGGCGCGCTCGGCGTCGTAGCCGCCCGAGAGGACGAGCGTGCCCGGGAAGGCCGCGCGGATGGCGTCGACGGTCGCCGCGGGCACGGCCGGCGCGCCCATGGACTCGTGGTTGACGAGGTGGACGTAGCCGACGCCCATCTCGGCGAGGCGGCCCGCGAGGAGCGCGTACTCCTCGCCGACGCCGTCGTAGCCGAAGACGCCGTTGAACGCGCCGTGCGGCGAGAGGCGGATGCCCGTCCGCGCGGCCCCGACCTCGGCCGCGACGGCCGCGACGACCTCGAGCGCGAAGCGCATCCGGTTCTCCGCGGAGCCGCCGTAGGCGTCCGTGCGCTCGTTCGTGGCGGGGTTGATAAACTGCTCGACGAGGTAGCCGTTGGCCCCGTGGACCTCGACGCCGTCGAAGCCGGCCTCCTTGGCCAGACGGGCCGCGGTGCCGTGCTCGGCGACGGCCGCCCGGACCTCGTCCGTCGTCATCGCGCGCGGCGTGGGGTAGGGCTGCATCTGCTGCTCGTCGGTCCACATCGCGTCCGGCGCGGCGAGCGCAGACGGCGCGAGGACCTCGGCCCCAGCGGGCAGGTTGAGCGGGTGCCCCACGCGGCCGGTGTGCATGAACTGGACCACGATGCGGCTGCCGCGGTCGTGGACGGCCTGCGTCACGGCCGCCCATCCGGCGACCTGCTCCGCCGAGAAGAGGCCAGGGATGCGGGCGTAGCCCAGCCCGTTCGGGCTCGGCGACGTGCCCTCGGTCACGATCAGGCCCGCGCCGGCGCGCTGCGCGTAGTACTCGGCCATCATCGCGTTGGGGACGTTGCCGAGCGCGCGGCTGCGCGTCAGCGGCGACATCACGACGTGGTTCTTGAGCTCGAGGTCGCCCCAGGACGTCGGGGCGAGCAGGTGGGGGAGGCGGGACATGGGAGAGGGAAGGATGCGGGCGAGATGCCCGGTGAAAACGAGGAGGTCGGCGTCCGAGAGGTCGCGGAAGGCGTCGCCGTGGAGCGCGTCGACGGGCGCGTCGAGCGCGAGCAGGGCGTCGAGGCCGGCCGGCGTGATGGCGCAGCGGACGCACCGCGCGTCCGAGGGGCAGCGGTGGCGCAGGACGAGGCCCTTGTCTTCGAGGCGGCCCATGAGGCGCGTGATGCCGGGCTCGGGCTCGACCATGCGCCCGCCGACGGTCATCGTCGGGAGCGGGCCTTCGCCGGCGCGCTCGGCCCCGCGGAGGATGCGGAGCACGTTGAACTGCTGCGCCGTCAGGCCGTGCGCCTGGCAGAGCGCCTCGTGCGCACGCCGGAAGCGGCCCGCGGCGCGGACGAGCGCGAGCGTGGCCGTGTGGTCCGACGGGATGGTTGACGGGTCAAGCATATCGGCAGGATACGGGCGATTGCCTGACGTGTCAAGTAACGGCCCGGACGAAGACTCTGCGGCGGGGACATGTCGCTCCGTGTCCTCGGCGCACCGGCCGGCCGCCTGCGGTCTCGGCCGAGTCTCTGCGCACGGTGTGTGCTGCCCGGTGCGGCGCAGAGCTCCGGCCTCCGTACCAGCCTGCTCTGCACGGCCATCGTGCCGTTTCGTGCCGCGAAACGTCTGGACCGCGTGCTATGTGGGGCGACTGGTTCAGGCCGGGCGCGGGTTCACCGATCCCGACGTTACTGTTTCCCACCTCCACCACTCCCCGCTCATGCCCTCACTCGCTCTGCTCGCCGCTGTCGGCACGGCCGCATTCGGCATGGTCGCGCTCGCCGCGTGCGACTCGTCCGCCTCCGGCTCCCCGACGGTCTACAGCGTCCGCCTCAAAGACGCCCCGTTCCCGTTCGACCTCGCCGACTCGGCCAACGTGAGCGTCCGCCGCGTCGAGCTGGTCTCGGGCGACGACAGCACCGAGGCCGTCGTGCTGTACGACGGCGTGCCGGTGAGGATCAACCTGCTCGACCTCCAGAACGGGGCAGACACGCTGCTCGCGATGCGCCGCGTACCGGCCGGCGCGTACGGCCAGATCCGGTTCCTGCTCGCCGACGACGCCCGCGTGGTGTTCGCCGACGGCCGGTCGTTCCCGCTGCGGGTGCCGAGCGGCCAGCAGACGGGCATCAAGGTCAACCTGCCGGCCCACACGGCGGCCGAGGCCGACACGGTCGACGTGCTCGTCGACTTCGACGTGTCCGAGTCGTTCGTCGTCCGCGGCAACCCGGCGGCGTCCAACTTCCAGGGATTCCTGTTCAAGCCCGTGCTCCGCGTGGAGCGGATGGCCGTCGGCGGCCGGCCGATGCCTGTCGGGACGGCGTCGCAGCCGCGATGAGCGGGTCCGCATGAACCACTGAGGCGCGAAAAAGTGGAGGCGCGCCCCGCAGGGGGCGCGCCTCGTTCTGCTGAGCGGGCTGCGTCTAGCCTTCCGAGATCGTCACCGACTCCATCGCGTCGCCCTGCTTGATCGCGTCCACGACGTCCTGGCCCTCGACGACCGTCCCGAAGACGGTGTGGCGGCCGTTGAGGTGCGGCTGCGGGCCGTGCGTGATGAAGAACTGCGAGCCGTTGGTGTTGGGGCCCGAGTTGGCCATCGAGATCACGCCGCGCTCGTGCGTGAGCGGGTTGCCCTTGGTCTCGTCCTCGAAGGTGTAGCCCGGGCCGCCCATGCCGGTCCCGGTCGGGTCGCCGCCCTGGACCATGAAGTTCGGGATGACGCGGTGGAAGACGAGGCCGTCGTAGAAGCCGTCGCGGGCGAGCGTGACGAAGTTGTTGACCGTCTTGGGCGCGTGCGTGGCGTTGAGGTCGATCGCGATCGTGCCGCGCGGTGTCGCGATCGTGGCGCGGTACGTCTTGTCGGCGTCGATCTGCATGTCGGGAGAGGCCTTGTAGTCCATCGGGGGAGTGGGGAAGGGGGAGGGCGGTGGAAGGCGGCGATGTGCCGTCCGGTTCCGGGACCCGCCGCGCGCCCGGCGTCGTCCCGTCGGGGCGTTCTTGCGTCCCCTCTCTCGCGTCCCGATATGATCCGCTACCTCACCGCCGGCGAGTCGCACGGCCCCGCTCTCGTCGGCATCGTCGAGGGCATGCCGGCCGGCGTGCCGCTGCTGCCCGAGCACATCGACCGCCACCTCGCGCGCCGCTGGAAGGGCGCGGGCCGCGGCGGGCGCGCCGCGTTCGAGACCGACGTCGCGCAGGTCCTCGGCGGCGTCCGGTTCGGGCACA
>JAYWIE010000657.1:0-1840 GCA_043789155.1 Rubricoccaceae bacterium
CGTCAGCGTCACGCGCCCGAGCTCGACGTCGGCCTGGACGAAGCCGGCCACGGCCCGCGCCGACTCGATCCGGTTGCTGTCCGTCCCCGGCGTGCCTGCGGTGGTGAGCGTCGTCTCGGTCCCCTCGATGGCGTACTCGTCGACCCACTGGAAGCGGTCCACCTCGTCCGCATGGACCCGGAGCCCGGCCTCGACGAGCGCGCCCCGCCCGCCCCGGCCCAGCCGGAGCCCGGCGACCGTCTGGACGCCCCGGCTGAGGTACGCCCGGTTGTTGGCCTTCACGAACAGCCGCCCGGCCCCCGCCCCGCGGACGGCCGCGTAGGCGTCGGCATACTGCTCGGGCCGGTCCAGGAGCGCGCCGAGCCCCACCGAGGCCCCGACGGCCCCGGCCGCCCTGTCCAGCTTGTACCAGTTTCGGGCGAAGGCATTGCGGTAGACCGTCGTGGTGAGGTCCACGCGGCCCGAGAACACGGCCACGTGGCGGGCGCGGAGGGCGCGGTGGTCGGCCGTCATCTCGTCGCGCTGGCTCCCGGCGTAGCGCGCGAACGGCGTCCCCGCGAAGTCGGCGTCGGTCAGGCCGAGGTAGGTCTCGTCCGAGACCTCGTCGGTGAGCCCGCCGGTGAGCGTGAGCGACTGGTAGACGGCCGCGCCCGGAGCGGTCGCGATGCGGACGCGCCCGAACACGTCGAGCTTGTCGAACCCGGTCCCGAACGGCTCGCCGCCCGGCCCCACGAGGGCCGCCCCGTCCGGCCCGGTGACCGTCTTGAACCCGTCCACGTTGTCGGACCGGACCTCGGCCACGAACCCGACGCCCGCCCCGCCCAGCCACGGCGCGCTCGCCGCCGCGTCGCCGACGCGGGCGTGGAACGTCCGCTGGTCGTTGGCCCCGAGCCGGGCCTCGCCGCGCGCCTCGAAGGCCGTCGGGATCTGTGCCGCGATGAGGTTGAGGGCACCGCCGGTCGTCGCCGGGCCGTACTTGATCTGGCCCGCTCCCGTCCGCACCTCGATGCCGTCCATGCGGCCGGTCGAGGGGAAGTAGTAGGCCGCCGGCGCGGCGTAGGGGGCCGGCGCGATCAGGACGCCGTCCTCCATGAGCGTGATCGTGCTGGAGCGCTCCGCCCCGCTTCCCCGGAGCCCGACGTTCGGGCGGAGGCCGTAGCCGTCCTCCTCCTGGATCGTCACGCCGGGCACCTCGCGGAGCACGCGGTGGACGTCGTAGCTCCCGACCCGCTCGAGCGTCCGCGGCCCGATGTAGTGGCCCGAGCCCGGGAGGTCGAGCGTGCCCCGCCCCGTCAGCGTCTCGCGCGCCGTCACGACCACCTCGCCGGCGTCGAGCGCCGCCTCGGCGAGCACGAGGGTGACCTCGGCGCGCTCGCTAGCGGCGACCTCGACGGCCTGGTCCGCCGGGGCATACCCGAGCATGGTCGCGACGACTCGGTACGGCCCGGGTGCGACCGCGTCGATCCCGAACCGCCCGTCGGCGTCTGTGGCCGCCCTGCGCGCGGTCCCTTCGATGACCACGCTGGCACCCGGCAACGGCCCTCCGTCGGTCCCGACGACGCGGCCGGCGAGCGTCCCCGTCTGCGCCGACGCGGTGGCTGAGAGGAAGAGGAGGGCGACGCCGGACAGGATCGACGCAGTGCGGGCGGTGGGGGTGGGCACGGGAAGAAGGCGGGCTTGTGTAGACTCAGTCCAAACTACACCTCTCTCTGGATTGCGTCCAGATAAGCTCAGCCTCTGCTCCCTCTTCACGGACGCCCCCCGCGACGCCGGCAATGCGGGCGCGTCTTAGTAAAGCAGGAGCGTCCCCACACCGTCATCCTGAGCTTGTCGAAGGATC
>JAYWIE010000658.1:0-6406 GCA_043789155.1 Rubricoccaceae bacterium
GTCACCGTCATCACGGCGAACGCCGCCCACGCGAGCGCCTCGGACTGCGCGCGCAGCAGCACGAGGGCGCGCGCGGTGCCCTCCGGCGCGTGCCGGCTCTCGAAGGCGGCGTCGTGGGCCACGGCGTCGGTCACGGCGTCCTCACCGCAGGCTCGGCAGGTAGCGGTCCAGGCCGATCACGAGGCGGAACTCGGTCGTCGTGATGCCGCCCGGCCCGATGCCGATGAGCCCGCCGACGAGCGGGCGCTCCTTGTCGCGGTAGTGCAGGTTGACGCCGATGCCGAGGCTCGGCCGCAGCGGGACGTTGGCCCCGGCCGCGACGGGGGCCGAGACGCGCGAGACGCGCGGCGAGAACTGGCTGAAGACGTCGTCGTAGGCCGCGCCGAGCATGCCGACGAGCAGGCCCTCGACGCGGAAGGCGCTGAGGTGCGGCACGAGCACGCTGCGCGCGCCGACGCCGACCGACAGCGCGTCGCGGCCGGTGAAGCTCTTCTCCGGCCACCCGACGAACAGGTCGCGGTTCAGGACGGGCAGGTAGAAGATCGGCAGCGCGTCCGACGAGTTCGGCCGCGTGACCGTGCCCGAGACGCGCACGAAGACGGAGCCGCGCTCGGTCTGGAACGGCAGCAGGAAGGGGGCCGGGCGGAAGGCGTAGCCCAGCGCCTCGCCGTGCGTGAACTGGAGGCCCGAGCCGTCGGTCGAGAAGAAGCGCGAGGCCGAGACCTGCGCGTAGGTCCCGCGCGTCGGGCGGGCCTCGTTGTCGCGGGCGTCGTTCTGGAGGCCGAGCCCGACGTAGACGCCCGTGCGCGTCTGGCCCGTGAGGGCGTCGATGGCCGCGCGGTCGGCGGCCGTGACGAGGTCTGCTGTGGCCTGCGTGCGCACGGACGAGCCCCGGAGACGGTCCGTGCGGTAGCGCACGAAGGGCTGCACGAGCGGCCCGCCGACGCCCGCCGGCTGCCACGCGATCCGGCCCTCGACCTCGGCCTCGGTGCGGTCGAGGTAGAGCTGGCCGTTGGGGTCCGACTGCGGGCTCCGCCCGACGAACGGGAAGTGCGGCGACGTCACGAACGACGCGCCGACGAGGGCGTAGAGCGGCGAGCGCTCGGGCGTGCCCGTCTGGTAGGACCCGAAGATGCCCTGGAGGTGCTGCGTGACGCGCGCCTCGACCTGCGAGTGGTCCCCCCGGAGGGCGAGGTTCGACACGGCGACGCCGCCCCCGATGCCGAAGCCGCGCGAGCCCGAGTACAGCGCGCCAGTGTTGAGGATCGGCCGGATCTTGAGGCCCTCGATCTCGTCCGCGACGGCCGTCGCGGCCTCGGCGGCCTGCTCCACCACGACCGGGACGGAGGCCGAGTCGGCCGCGAGCGAGTCGGCCGGTGTCTGGGCGGCCGCGGCGTGCGCGGCGAGGAGGAACGCGGCGAGCGCGACGAGACGACGGGACATGTGCGGCAGAAGAGTGGAGCAGGCATACGCAGGCCCGCGCCTTCCGCTCCCGGGCGTCCGCAATCGGTCCGGACGGAGCGCGGTGGGCGCGGCCGCGTCGGGGGCGCGGCCGCGTCGGCGGCGCGGTCGCGGAGCACGGTGCCCTCGGGTGCTGCCGCCCGGGCGTCGGCGCTGGCCGCGAGGGGGCGGGTCGCCCTCGGGCGTCTGGCCGGCGCGCCTCGCGCAGGTGCGGGACGGCCTCGGCGGCATGCCCGCCGTTGGGGAGCGTCTCGCCGAGTGACAACAGGAGGGTGCCGCGCGCCACCGTCGGGCGCGAAGCCCGGCAGCGCGCATCCGTGCGCGCACGCAGGGGTGGCTACCTTGCCGGTCCACCACCGTGAGTGCCGTGCCTGGTTTCGAAAGCGACCTGCGGCTCGTCCGCGAAGCCCGCTCGCGGACGCTCGAGCAGATCCAGCAGGAGACCCGGATCCCGCTCCACGTCCTCAGCCGGTTCGAGGACGGCGAGCTCATCGACGACCCGACGTACGGGCCGGTCTACCTCGTCGCGCTGCTCCGGTCGTACGCCCGCGCCGTCGGCATCCCGCAGTCCGACGTGCTCGCGGGCTACGAGCGCGCCCGCGCCGGCGCGTACCGCGGCGAGCTGAGCCCGGGGTACGACGGCCCGGCCCTGGCAGAGCTGCCGCCGCCCGTCCCGGCCGAGCCCGACGCCGCAGGCACACCCGAGAAGCGGCGGCCTGTCCCGGTCTCGACGCCCGCACCGACGCCCGTGGTCACTCCGGCCGCCGCTGCCGCCTCCGCTGCCGCTGCCGCCTCCGCTGTCGCCTCCGCTGCTGCTGTCGCCTCCGCTGCCGCCGCTGCCGCACCGTCGAGCCCCGCGCCGGCGTCCGCGACGCCGCTGACCCCCGTCGAGGCGCTGCGCGCCGCACCGCCGGCGTCCTCTGCGCCGCCCCCGATGCGCGTCGCGCGGCCCGCCGTGCCCGGCGCGCGCCGGTCGTACGACAAGAACTGGGGGGCCATCATCGCCCTGTTCGCCGTCGTCGTGGTCGCGATCGGGACGGCGGTCTACTTCCTCTTCCTCCGGCCCGACGCTCCGGCCGGCGACGCGCGCGCAGCGGCGGACGGGGCCCCGGTGCAGGCCGACAGCGCCGCCGTCGGCGCGGGCGCGGCGGGCGGGCGCGCCTTCCAGACGCCGATCTCGGTCACCGTCACGGCCGGAGGCGACGGCCTCCAGACCTTCCGCGTGAGCGCCGACGGCACCCGCGCGCCGCACTGGATCGACGCCGGCACGGCCAAGACGTTCACCGCGGACTCGTCGCTCGTGATCGAGGGCGAGATGCCGACCCTGCGCTTCGCCGACGCCACGCTCGACCTCCAGGGCCTCCGCTGGACGCCCGCCGACGGCCGGCCGCTCGTCATCAGCCGTGCGACGGGCCAGCGCCTGCTGGACTCGCTCGCCGCCGCGCCCGCCGCGCCGGCACCAGCCGCCGCGCCGTGATGGACGTCGCCTCGGAGGCGCTCGCGCTCGTCCGCCGCCTCGACGCCGGCGCGCCGCTCGGCGCGGCCGGCGTCGCCGAGCTCCGCGCCGTCGTGGAGCGCCTCGGCGCGGCCTACTACACGGCCGGCGCGAGCCTCGTCGGCGACTCGCAGTACGACCGCCTCTTTCACGCCCTCCGCGCTGCCGAGGAGGCCGACCCGGCGGTGCGCGCGCCCGACTCGCCCACGCACCGCGTCGGCGGCGCGCCGTCGGACCGCTTCGCGAAGGCGACGCACGCAGAGCCGCTGCTCTCGCTCGGCAACGCCTTCTCGGCCGAGGAGATCGAGGCGTGGTACGACCGCGCCCGCCGCGGCCTCGCCGCCGTGCTCGACGACGGCGACCGCCCGGCGGTCGAGGCCGAGCTCAAGATCGACGGCCTCGCGGTGGCCCTCAGCTACGACCACGGCCTCCTCACGCGCGCCGCGACCCGCGGCGACGGCACGACGGGCGAGGACGTCACGGCCAACGTCCGGACCGTCCGCGACGTCCCGCTCCGCCTGAGCGGGCCGGACGTGCCGGCGCGCGTCGAGGTGCGCGGCGAGCTCTACCTCGCCCGGAGCCGCTTCGAGGCGCTCAACGCCGACCTCGTGGCCCGCGGCGAGCGGCCGCTCGCCAACCCGCGCAACGGGGCCGTCGGCAGCCTGCGGCAGCTCGACCCGGCCGTGACGGCGGCGCGCGGGCTGAGCTTCTGGGCGTACGGAATGGGGCCGCACACGGGCGACGCGCCTCAGACGCAGACGGCCGCGCTCGACCGCCTCGCCGCGTGGGGCTTCCCGGTCGAGCCCGCCCGGCAGACGTTCGACGGCACCGACGCCGAGACGCCCGCGCAGCAGGCCGCCGCCTTCTGCGACGACATGTCCCACCACCGCGACCGCCTCGACTACGAGATCGACGGCGTCGTGCTCAAGATCGACCGCGCGGACTTCCAGGCGCTGCTCGGGGCCGTCGCGACGAGCCCGCGCTGGGCCGTCGCCGTCAAGTTCCCCGCCCGCGAGGCCACGACGCGCCTCGTCGAGATCCTCCACAGCGTCGGCCGGACGGGCGTCGTGAAGCCGGTCGCGGCGCTCGAGCCGGTCGAGGTCGGCGGCGTCACCGTCGCCCGCGCCACGCTCCACAACACGGACTACATCCTGTCGCGCGACATCCGCGCGGGCGACCTCGTCGTCGTCAAGCGCGCCGGCGACGTCATCCCGGCCGTCGTCGGGCCGGTCGTCGAGGCGCGCTCGGGCTCCGAAGCCGAGTACGTCCCGCCGGACGTCTGCCCCGAGTGCGCCCGCCCGCTCGTGCGCGCCGACGGCACGGCGGACCTGCGCCACGCCGCCGGCGGCTGCCCGGCGAGCCTCCGCCGCGCCGTGCAGCACTTCGCCTCGCGCGTCGCGATGGACCTCGACGGGATGGGGGAGAAGGTCGCGGCCGCGCTCGTCGACACGGGCCTCGTCGCGGACCTGCCGGACCTCTACCGCCTCTCTACGGACAGCCTGCTCGCGCTCGACGGCGTGAAGGAGCGCAAGGCCGAGCGCCTGCTCGCCGGCCTCGAGGCGTCGAAATCTCGCCCGCTCGCGCGCCTGCTCTTCGGCCTCGGCATCCGCCACGTCGGCGAGACCGTCGCCCGCCTGCTCGTGGCCCACCACGCCTCGCTCGCGGCCCTCGCCGCGGCCGACGGCGAGGCGCTCGAGGCCATCGACGGCGTCGGGCCGGTCGTGGCCGAGTCGGTCGTGGCGTGGTTCGCCGACGACACCAACCGGGCGACGGTCGCCGGGTTCGAGGCCGTCGGCGTCAACCTCGCGCGCCTGCCGTCCGAGCCCGTCGCGCGCGACGCCGACGCCTCGGGGGCCGCCGCGGGCCGCCTCTTCGTGCTCACGGGCACGCTGCCGACGCTGACGCGCCCGCAGGCCAAGGCGCTCATCGAGGCCGCGGGCGGGACCGTCGCCGGCAGCGTCTCCAAGAAGACGACGTTCCTCGTCGCCGGCGAGAGCGCCGGGCAGAAGCGCGCCGCCGCCGAGGCGCTCGGCGTGCGCGTGCTGAGCGAGGCCGCGCTGCTCGCGCTCCTCGGCGGCACGGAGCCGGCCGAGCCCGTCGGAGCCGCCGCACCGGACGCCGCCGCACAAGACGCCGCACCGGACGCCGCTGCGACGGACGCCGGCGGGTCCGGGACTGCACCCGGGGTGCCCGGGCAGGCCGACCTCTTCGGTGCCCACGCCTGACCGCTCGCGCGGCCGCGCGCGGAGCCTCGCGCGCCGCCGGGCGTCTATCCCGCATGCCTCTTCTCGACCGTCTCGGCCTCGCGCCCAAGCCCGCTCTGCGGCCCCGCCTCGCCGGGCTGCGCCTCGAGGGCCGCCCGGGCGAGCCCGCCCGCAGCGCGCTCACCCGCCGCCAGCTCGCCGTCCGCGTCGGCCTCGTGGCTGCCCTCGCCGGGCTCGCGCTCGTCGCGTTCCCCAACGTGTCCGTCCTCAACGAGACGAGCAGCATCGGCGACGTCTGGAAGGGCGACGACGTCGTGGCCCCGTTCGACTTCTCGATCCGCCTGCCCGACGCCGCCGTCCAGGCCCGCCGCGACTCGGTGAGCCGCGCCGAGCCCGTCATCATGTCGCTCAACGCCGCCGCCGCCGACTCGTCCGCGGCGGCGCTCGCCCGCGTCGACGCCCACATCGACACGGCCCTGGCCGCCTACGCCGGCTGGCGCAGCGCCGGCGACCGCGCGCGCGCCGCGTCGGACTCGGCGCGCTACCTCCGGGCCGTGCTCGGGGTGCCGCTCGCGCCGCCGCAGTGGGCGCTCCTGCTGCGCTCGGCCGTGGCCGGCGAGTCCGCCCTCACCGAGCGCGTCGTGGGCGAGGCGGGCCGCGTCGCGCGCGCGCTCGTCGAGCGCGGCGTCGCCGACGTCCCGCGCGACTCGCTGCTCGCGCCCGGCGTGCTCGTCCGCGACCCCGCCGTCCGGACCGAGCAGGAGCGCGACGCCCGCAGCGTCGTCGCCGCGGACGAGGTGGCGGGGGCGACGCAGGCCGCGCTCGCCGAGGCGGGCCTGAGCGGCGACACGCTCGCCGTCGCGGCGGCGCTCGTCGCGCGGACCGTCCGCACGAGCCTCGGCTACGACCGCGCGGCCACGGCCCGCCGCCGCGAGGCGACGGTCCAGGCCGTGCTCCCGACCGCGGGCCGCGTCCTCCGCAGCACGACGGTCATCCGCCGCGGCGACGTCGTCACGGCCGACAAGGCGGACCAGCTGCGCTCGCTCGACCTCGCGCAGCGCGACCGCTCGGGCGTCTCGTGGGCGCAGACCGTCCTCGGCCGCGCCGTGCTCGTGCTCGCCGCGCTCGTGCCGTTCATGCTGTTCCTGCTGCTGCTGCGGCCCGCCATCTACGCCGACACGCGCAAGGCCACGCTCGTCGCGCTCATCCTCGGCGCGACGATCGCGGGCTACTTCGCCGCCGGCGT
>JAYWIE010000659.1:0-1835 GCA_043789155.1 Rubricoccaceae bacterium
CTTCGTCAGCGTCGGCGTCCGGTCCGGGGAGAATTCCATGGGGGCTGTTTAGATGGGGCTCACATGTATAACGCACGCGCAGCCCCTAAGGGACTCCCCTTCTCCAAACCTTACCCGAATCTGCCCAACATCAGGATTTTCCTCACCCTGCACTGCACCTCTACGACGGCCTACGCTGAGGCCACGGATCTCGCGGCACGAAGGCACACATGCATTCACCCGCAGCGGATTAACTGTCGCGGTAGACGCCGTAGATGCCGTCGAGGCGGCCGAGGCGCTTCACGACGCGCGTGAGCTGCGCCGTGTCCGAGACGTAGAGCACGATCGAGCCCTCGAACATGCCGTCCTCGCTCGTGACCGTGATCGAGCGGATGTTGGTCTTGAGGCTCTTCGAGATGACGGTCGTGACGTCGCTCACGATGCCGACGCGGTCCTCGCCGACGAGGCGTAGCGTGGCCGCGAACTGGACGTCCTTCTGGCGGCTCCACTCGACGCGGATGATGCGCTCGGCGTGGTCCGTGAGCAGGTGCGGCGCGTTCTTGCACGTCCGCCGGTGGATCTTGACGGCCCCGGTCTTGGAGAGGTAGCCGAAGACGTCGTCGCCGGGGATGGGCCCGCAGCAGGGCGCGTAGTCGACCGCGAGATCGGCGTGGCGCTCGCCGTCGATGACGAGCGTCGGCGCGCCGCGCTCGCGGGCGTTGTCGCGGACGTACGTCGCGAGGCTGTCGACTTCCAGCAGCGCAGGCGACGTCCCCGGCAGCGGCGCGTCGTCCTCGGGATGGCCGTTGCGGGCGAGCTCGACGACGTCGGCGGGGTCGAAGAGGCCCGACCCGATCTCGAGGAAGAGCTGGGCGGAGTTGGGGAACTTGAGCCGCGCCGAGAGGCGGTTGAGCTCCTGCTCATCGAGCGTCAGCTTGGCGCGCTTGAGCTTCTTGTCGAGCAGGTCGCGGCCGAGCGCGACGGCCTTGCGGCGGCGCTCGTTGACCCAGTGCCGGATGCGCGTCTGCGCCTTGTGCGTGACCACGAACGTGGTCCAGTCCGGGTTGGGCGTCTGGCGCTTGGACGTCAGGATCTCGACCTGCTCGCCCGAGTGGAGCACGTACGAGAGCGGGACCATCTTGCCGTCCGCCTTGGCCCCGATGCAGTGGAAGCCGACCTCGGTGTGGATCTGGAAGGCGAAGTCGACGGGCGTCGCGCCTCGCGGGAGCGTGACGAGCTGGCCCTTGGGCGTGAAGACGTAGATCTCCTCGTCGTAGAGCTGGAGCTGGAACTCGCGCACGAACTCGCCGGCGTCCTCGGGCCGCGGCGTCTCGAGCAGGTCCCGAACCCACGCCACCATCGTCTCCATGCGCGCCTCGTGCGCCGCCGGGGCGGCCCCGCCCTCCTTGTACTTCCAGTGCGCCGCGACGCCGCGCTCGGCGATGTCGTGCATCTCGGCCGTCCGGACCTGGATCTCGACGGGCTTGCCCTCGGGCCCGATGACGGTCGTGTGGAGGCTCTGGTAGCCGTTGGACTTGGGGACCGAGACGAAGTCGCGGAAGCGCGACGCGATGGGCTGGTAGAGCGCCGTGAGCACGGAGTACGCGCGCCAGCAGTCCTCGCGGCCCTGCTTGCCCTCGCTCCGGAGGATGATGCGGATGGCGAAGAGGTCGTAGACGTCGTCGAGCGCGATTTCCTGCTTGCGCATCTTGCGCCAGATGGAATAGATGCTCTTGGGCCGGCCGACGATCTCGAAGTCGAAGCCCGCCTCCTCGAGCTCCGTCCGGACAGGCTCGATAAAGCGCTCGACGAAGCGCTCGCGCTGCCGGCGCTTGGCGTTGAGGCCGTCGGCGATG
>JAYWIE010000660.1:0-1834 GCA_043789155.1 Rubricoccaceae bacterium
CATTCCAGCGGTACAACTTCAAACTTCAAACTTCAAACCGCATGCCCCAGCCTGTCCAGACGCCCTTCGACGCCGGCAAGCCGATGTCGCCGGACGACCTCGCCGCGTGGAACGCGAAGCAGATCGGCGACACGTGGCGCGTCTTCCGCATCATGGGCGAGTTCGTCGAGGGCTTCGAGCGCCTCGCCCGCGTCGGGCCGTCCGTGTCCGTCTTCGGCTCCGCCCGGACGCCCGAGGGCGCGCCCTACTACGAGATGGGCCGCACGGTCGGGCGGCTGCTCGCCGAGCGCGGCTACGCCGTCCTCACCGGCGGTGGGCCGGGCATCATGGAGGCCGCCAACCGCGGCGCGCAGGACGCCGGCGGCGCGTCTGTCGGGCTCGGCATCGTGCTCCCGCACGAGCAGCGCACCAACCCCTACGTCGACCCGGACAAGGAGATCATGTTCGACTTCTTCTTCGCCCGCAAGGCCATGTTCGTCAAGTACGCCCAGGGCTACGTCGTGCTGCCGGGCGGCTTCGGCACGCTCGACGAGCTCTTCGAGGCCGTCACGCTCATCCAGACCGGCAAGGCGGCGCGCTTCCCGGTCGTCCTGATGGGCACGGACTACTGGCAAGGCCTCATCGACTGGATCCGGTCCGCGCTGCTCGCCGGCGGCACGGTCTCGCCCGGCGACCCGGACCTGCTCTCGCTCACGGACGACCCGGCCGAGGCCGTCCGCATCATCGAGGCCTTCACGGACGCCGCCGGCGTGGCGCAGAACTTCTGACCCGCCGAACGCCGCACGCGACAGGGCGTCCACCCGGCCCGACACTCTGCCGCGCCGCGCCGGCACGAAACGCCGCAGTGCGCCGTTCCTGAGCGCGGCACGGTCCGTGCTCCCCTCCCCACGTCACTCTCCCCTCCTCCCCCGATGACCCGCCTCCCTCTTCTCGGCCTCGCCGGCGTCCTCTTCGCCGTCCCGGCCGGTGCCCAGACCGTCCCCGCGGACTCGGTGATGGCCGACTCGACCGCGATGATGGCCGACTCGACCGCCGGCCCGGTGCTCGACACGGCGCTCGCGAACCGGCTCAACACGCAGGCCGTCTCTGCCGAGAGTCGCGACTTCGCCGCCGCGCTCGCGCTCTACGACCAGGCGCTCGTCGCCGACCCGTCGTACCCGCTGGCCCTGCTCGGGCGCGGCAACATGCTCTCGCAGCTCGGCCGCAACGCCGAGGCGCTGCCGTCCTACGAGGCCGCCGCCGCTGCCGCGGCTGTGCGCGGCAGCGAGTTCTCCGCCGCCGGCGCGCGCGCGACCGAGTACGCCGCGACCGTGCGGACCCTCCTCGCGCAGCAGTCGGCCGACGAGGCGACCGCAGCCACGCAGGCGGCTGACGTCGCGGCACAGACCGAGGCCGTCGCCGCGCAGACGGCGGCGATCGAGGCAGCCTCGGGCTTCCTCGCCGTAGACCCGCTCACGCCGGAGGTGGCGCAGCAGGCCTACGACCAGCTCGAGACCGCCCGCACCGCCGGCTACGACGCCAACCTGCTCGCGTTCTCGTACGCCAAGGCGCTCAACGCGCTCACGCGCGGCGCGGAGGCGCTGCCCTACGCCCAGCAGGCGCTCGCGGCGAGCACCGAGGAGGACAAGTCGGTGTACTTCATCCAGATCGGCATCGCCAACCGCTTCGCCGGCGACGACGACGCCGCGCGCGCCGCGTTCACGTCGGCCAAGGCGGGCTCGTGGGCCGGCTGGGCGGACTACTACCTCGCCGAGATGGGCCCGGTCCCGACGCCGTAACCGGACCGCCGGCAGGCCGTCCCTGGCCGTCATGCGAGCGCCGCGCCCCACCTCGG
>JAYWIE010000661.1:0-6395 GCA_043789155.1 Rubricoccaceae bacterium
GTTCGGCCACGACCTCGCAAGCGCGAAGGCGCTCGACGCGACGCTCTGCGCCGTCGCGAGGGAGTGCCAGATCTACCGCATCGACCACTACCTCGGCAAGGAGACCGTCCAGAACGTGCTCGCGCTGCGCTTCGCCAACACGCTCTTCGAGCCCGTCTGGGACCGCCGCTACGTCGACAACGTCCAGATCACCGTCGCCGAGACCGTCGGCGTCGAGCACCGCGGCGGCTACTACGAGAGCTCGGGCGCGCTCCGCGACATGGTCCAGAACCACCTGCTCCAGCTGCTGTGCCTCGTCGCGATGGAGCCGCCGGTCTCGTTCGACGCCGACGAGGTGCGCTCCAAGAAGGTCGACGTGCTGCACGCGATCCGGCCCGTAACGCCCGAGCGCGTCCACGAGATCGCCGTGCGCGGCCAGTACGGGCCGGGCTACGTCGCCGGGACCGAGGTGACGGGCTACCGCAGCGAGGCCGACGTGGCGCGGGAGTCCACGACGGAGACCTACGCCGCGCTGAAGCTTGAGGTCGACAACTGGCGCTGGCAGGGCGTCCCGTTCTACCTCCGGACGGGCAAGCGCCTGCCGCGGCGCGTGTCCGAGGTGTCGGTCGAGTTCCGGCCCGTCCCGCACCGCGCCTTCCCGCTGGGCTCGGACGAGGCGTGGCGGCCCAACCGCCTCGTGCTCCGCATCCAGCCCGACGAGGGCATCGCGCTGCGCTTCCAGACCAAGCGCCCCGGCCCGCACATGGCCCTCCACCCGGTCTCGCTGCGCTTCGACTACGACGAGACCTACGGCGCGACCCCGCCCGAGGCCTACGAGACGCTCCTGCTCGACGCCATCGAGGGCGACGCGACGCTGTTCATGCGCGCGGACCAGGTCGAGGCCGCGTGGCGCGTCGTAGACCCGGTCCTGGACGTGTGGGCGGCGACGCCGCCGGCCGAGCTGCCCAACTACGCCGCCGGCACGTGGGGCCCGGCCGCCGCGGACCGCCTGCTCGCCGCCGACGGGCGCGCGTGGTCCGAGCCGCTCCCGCCGGACCCGGTCACCGCGCCGGCTGAGGCCGAGGCCGCCATGAAGTCCGCGGTGATGGCCGAGACGCTCACCCTCCCGGGGACGGCCTGATGACCCGACTCGCCCGCGAGGCGGCTGCCGTCGCAGCCAGCACCGCCGCGGCGGCCGCCGGCGCGCTCGCCCTGCCCGTCTTCGGCGGCACGCCCCGCGGCGCGCGCCTCGTCCGGATGCAGGCCTCGCCGCAGTGGCGCGGCGGCCGCTTCCGCAACGTGCTCCCGGCGCTGACGTCGCCCGGGCCCGGCACGATCCTGGACTTCTGGACGTCCGGGAAGGCCGTCCGCACGCCCACCGGGCCCGTCCCCACGGTCGCCCGCACGCGCACGGACTTCGACGGCCCGCAGGACCTCCGGCTCACGTGGCTCGGCCACTCCACGACGCTCGTCGAGATCGAGGGCCGGCGCTTCCTCACCGACCCCGTCTTCGGCCCGACGGCCTCGCCGAGCACGCTCACTGGTGTGCGCCGCTTTTTCGCGCCGCCGCTGCCGCTCGCCGAGCTGCCCGCCGTCGACGCCGTCGTGCTCTCGCACGACCACTACGACCACCTCGACATGGGCACCGTGCAGCGCCTCGCGCGGACGGTGCCGCGGTGGATCGCGCCGCTCGGCGTCGGGGCGCACCTCGAGCGGTGGGGCGTGCCGGCCGAGCGCGTCACCGAGCTGGACTGGTGGGACGAGACCGACGTCGGCGGCGTCCGGCTCGTCTGCACGCCCGCGCGCCACTTCGCCGGCCGCGGGCTGGCCAACCGCGACCGGACGCTCTGGTGCGGCTGGGCCTTCGTCGGCGCGCAGCGCCGGGTCTACTCGACCGGCGACGGCGCGTTCAGCCCGGACTTCGCCCGCGTCGGCGAGCGGCTGGGGCCCTTCGACGCGGCGCTCGTCGAGATCGGGGCCTACGCGCCGGCGTGGCCGGACGTCCACATGGGGCCCGAGCAGGCCGTGCAGGCGCACCTCGCCGCGCACGGCGGCCTCTTCGTGCCGGTCCACTGGGGCACGTTCAACCTCGCCTTCCACGGCTGGACCGAGCCGGTCGAGCGCCTGCTCGCCGCGGCCGACGCGGCTGGCGTGCGCGTCGCGGTGCCGCGCCCGGGCGAGAGCGTGGACCCGGCCGACCCGCCGGGCGTCGCGCGGTGGTGGCCGGCCGTCGCGTGGAAGACCGCAGCCGAGGTGCCCATCGTGTCGTCGGGCGTCTGACGGCGAGGCCCCGAGCCGGCGGGCGGGCTGTGCGCGGCGCTCGTGCCACGCACGATTTCCATACCCGCCGGAAAAGACTGGAGGTGGGTCGGCCGTTGGTCGGGGATCCACACCTCCGCGCCCCGATGCGTCTCTCCCTGCTGGCCCTCGCCGCCGCCGCGTTCAGCCTCGTCGCCCTCGGCTGCACGCGCACCGAGGCGGCCCCCGCCGCCCCGGCCTCGCCCCTCGCCGACGGCGCGGCCGTCCCGCCGCGCATGGGAACCGCCGTCTTCGCCGGCGGCTGCTTCTGGAGCATGGAGCGCGTGTTCGACGGTCAGCGCGGCATTCAGCGCGCCGTGTCGGGCTTCTCGGGTGGCACGACGGTGAGCCCCAGCTACGAGAGCACGTTCACCAACCCCGCCGGCCACGTCGAGGCGGTCCAGGTCGTCTTCGACCCGGCCGTGATCTCGTACGAGACGCTCGTGCGCCTCTTCTGGCACAACGTCGACCCGACCGCGGGCGAGCGCCAGTTCTGCGACCAGGGCCCGACGTACCGCGCGGCCATCTTCCCGCAGACGACCGCCCAGCGCCGGGTCGCCGAGGCCTCGCTCGCGCAGGTCCGCGCCCGCCTCCGCCAGCCCGTCGTCGCGACGATCCGCGCGACGGCCCCGTTCTACGCCCTCCCCGACGTCCACCAGGACTTCGCGCGCCGCAACCCGGCCCGCTACGAGCAGTACCGCCGCGGCTGTCGCCGGGGCGACCGCCTGCACGAGATCTGGGGTGCCGCGGCCGAGACCGCCGGCTCCCGCATCTGAGCGGGATACGGGATGGGGCATGCGGGATGAGCAGACTGTCTCCTGAGCCCCGACCCGCCTATCCCGTATCCCATATCCCACATCCCGTCCCCGCCATGTCCCGCTCCGTCCAGATCCTCACGCTCGCCGCGGTCGCCCTCGTCGGGACGGCGCTGCCGGCGTGCTCGCAGTCCGCGGCCCGCCGCCCCGTGCGCTCGGCCCAGGAGACGGCCGCGCTCCGCGCGCGCCTGACGCCCGTCCAGTGGCAGGTCACGCAGGAGGACGGCACCGAGCCGCCATACCGCAACGCCTACCACGACGCCCACGCCGCCGGCGTCTACGTCGACGTCGTCTCGGGCGTGCCGCTGTTTTCCTCGCGCGACAAGTTCGACTCGGGCACCGGCTGGCCGTCCTTTACGCGCCCGATCGACGCCGCAGCCGTCCGGACCGTCACGGACCGCTCGATGGGCATCGCCCGGACCGAGGTCCGCGGGGCCCGCAGCGACTCGCACCTCGGCCACGTCTTCGACGACGGCCCGGCCCCGACCGGCAAGCGCTACTGCATGAACTCGGCGGCGCTGCGGTTCGTCCCGGCCGCCCGGCTCCAGGCCGAAGGCCTCGGGCGCTACGCGAGCCAGTTCCGTCGCCGCTGACCCCGGCCGTCGCCGCCGACCCCGGCGGCTGCCGCTGACCCCGGCGGCTCCCGCACTGCGAGGGCGGCTCCCGGCACCGGGGGCCGCCCTCATGCGTGTCGGGGAGTCGTCTCCCGGAACCCCGGCGCGGGGCGCGGCGGTTCGCCCCCTCCCTCTCCCGACCTGCCCGTGCCCGCCCTCACCGTCCTCGTCACCGGAGCCTCGTCGGGCATCGGCGCGGCCACCGCCCGCGCCTTCGCCCGCCGCGGCGACCGCGTCATCGCCTCCGCCCGCTCCGCGGACCGCCTCGACGCCCTCGTGGCCGAGATCGCGGATGCCGGCGGCGAGGCGCTCGCTCTGCCGCTCGACGTCTGCGACGCCGACGCACACGCCGCGGCCATCGCCGGCCTGCCGCCCGAGTGGGCCGCCATCGACGTCGCCGTGCTCAACGCCGGGCTCGCGCGCGGCATCGGGCCCGTCTGGGAGAACACGGTCGACGAGATCGACGCGGTGGTCGACACCAACGTCAAGGGCGTGCTTTACGGCGTCCGCGCCGTCGTGCCGGGCATGGTCGCGCGCGGGCGCGGCCACGTCGTCACCATCGGCTCGACGGCCGGGCACCACGTCTACGCCGGCGGGACGGTCTACTGCGCGACCAAGCACGCCCTGCTCGCGCTCACGCTCGGCCTCAAGATGGACCTCCACGGCACGCCGGTCCGCGTCTCGGCCGTCTCGCCCGGCATCGTCGAGACCGAGTTCTCGCTCGTCCGCTTCGACGGCGACGCCGAGCGCGCCGCGGCCGTCTACGCGGACACCCGCGCGCTCGCCGCCGACGACGTCGCCGACGCCGTCGTCTACTGCGTGACCGCGCCCGAGCACGTCAACGTGCAGGAGGTGCTCGTGACGCCGCGCGCGCAGTCCGGCATGCTCGTCGCGAGGGGCGAGGCGGCACGCGGCCTGTGACCCCCGCCGGCACCGGCGGTCATGCCGCGCTCGTCGCCGCGCTGCGCGCGCGCCTCGCGGTGGGCCGCGACGGCAACGACGCGCTGCCCGGATATGCCGCGCACGGCGAGATGGCCCCGTTCCCGTCGCGGACGGACCCCGCCGTGATCTCGGTCGCGGGCAAGACCGGCCGCACGGCCGCGACGCTCGTCCTGCTCTACCCGGACGCGACGGGCGCGCCGTGCCTCGTGCTGACGCTCCGCCAGCCGAACCTGCGCGCGCACTCGGGCCAGGTGTCGCTGCCTGGCGGGGCCATCGAGCCCGGCGAGACGCCCGAGGACGCCGCCCGCCGCGAGGCCTCCGAGGAGATCGGCGTCGAGGACGTCGACGTGCTCGGCCGGCTGACGCCGCTCTACGTCCCGCCGTCGGGCTTCCGCGTGTGGCCCGTCGTCGCGAGCCTCGGGGCGCGGCCCGCGTTCCGAGCTCAGGAGGCCGAGGTTGCCGCGCTCGTCGAGGTGCCCGTCGCCCACCTCGTCGGGCCCGCGCACCGGCGGCGCGCGCCGCGCCGGCTCGACGGGAATCCGCTCCACGCGCCGGGGACGGTCCTGGACGTCCCGTTCTTCGCCGTCGGCGGGCACGAGGTGTGGGGCGCGACGGCGATGATGCTCGCCGAGTTCGCGCGCGTCGCGGCCGACCTCGACGCCGGCGACCTCGACGCCGGCGACCTCGCCGGTGGGCCGGTGACACGCGGGTGACGGCCTGGCACCCGACTATCTGGTTCGCGGGCATGCCCGGCACGGTTTTCTCCTCCGATGCCCGACGGGTTCGGCCCACCCCGCCGCGGTAGTTTGCCGCGCCCCCAACGACCTCACCCGACTTTACGATATGAGCGAAACTGTTACGTTTGGCACCGACGGCTGGCGCGCCGTCATCGGCGACGGCTACACCTTCGACAACCTCGCGCGCGTCGCGCGCGCGACCGCCGGGTGGGTGCAGGCGCAGACCGACGGCGACGGCTCGGTCGTGATGGCCTACGACACGCGCTTCCAGGGGCAGGCCTTCGCCGAGCACGTCGCGCGCGTGATGGCCTCGGCCGGCGTCCGCGTGCGTCTCGCGGACGCGTTCGCGACCACGCCTGCCGTCTCGTGGGCCACGGCCGCCGGCGGCCACACGGCCGGCATCGTCATCACGGCGAGCCACAACCCGCCGCAGTACAACGGCTTCAAGATCAAGGCGCACTTCGGCGGCCCGGCCTCGCCCGAGATGATCGCCGACGTCGAGGCGCGCATGGCCGCGCTGAGCGAGGACGCGCCGGACGTGAAGTCCTACGACGCCTGCGTCGCCGAGGGCCTCGTCGAGACCTTCGACCTGCGCTCGGCCTACGTCGCGCTGCTGAAGCAGCGCATCGACCTCTCGTCGATCAAGGAGGCGAGCGTCCGCGTGGCCTACGACGCCATGTTCGGGGCCGGGCAGGGCATCGTGTCCGAGCTGCTCGGGCGCGTCCGCGTGACCGAGCTCCACCACGACCTCAACCCGGGCATGTACGGGCAGGCCCCCGAGCCCATCGAGCGCAACCTCGGCCCGCTGCTCCGGGCGACCGTCGAGAACTCGTGCGGCGCAGGCCTCGCCACCGACGGCGACGCCGACCGCATCGGCCTCGTCGACGAGGAGGGCACCTTCGTGGACTCGCACAAGATCCTGGCGCTCCTCGTCAAGTACCTCCATGTCGAGAAGGGCCTTCGCGGCGAGATCGTCAAGACGTTCTCGACGACGGACATGCTGGACAAGA
>JAYWIE010000662.1:0-1828 GCA_043789155.1 Rubricoccaceae bacterium
GACCACCGCCCGTTGACGGCCGAGAACAGCTCGACGCGCTCGGGCTGGCCCGTCCGCACGACCCGCTCGAACAGCGCGAGCCACACCGGCTCGAGCCCCGGAATCGTCTCGTAGGCGCTCTTCCCGACGATGCCCCCGGCCTCGAGCGCCGTGAGCACCGTGAAGGCCGGGTTGATCTCGAGGATGCTGTAGTCCACGACCCGCCCGTCGGCGTCGCGGAGGAGCGTGCAGAGCGCGAAGCCCTGGTCGATGCGCTCGAACAGCGTCCGGTACCGCTCGACGCTGAGCCGCAGCGACTCCTCGACCGCGTGCCGCTCTGTGACGTCGGCAAGCGGGGCTGGTGGAACGTCGTCGGGCTCGGACATAGGGCGGGGCGGTCGCGCGCGCCAACATACCGTCCACGCGCCTCCCCGCCCCTCGGCTGCGCCGGGCCCGGCCCCGGGAGGGCCGGCGGGTCAGCTCAGGTTCTGGGCGCGGCGGCGGGCGGCGGCGAAGCCGGCGTCGTCGGTACGCAGGCCCGCGCGGCTGACGCCGCGCGCGAGCGCGCGCACGTTCTGGACGCGCTCGGCCGAGAGCGGGTGCGAGCGGAAAAAGGCGACGCCGCCGCGGCCCTCCTGCTCGGCGAGGCGCTGGAGCAGGCTCGCGAGCCCGTCCGGGTTGTAGCCCGCCGCGGCCATGAACTGGACGCCGAGGCGGTCGGCGTCGCGCTCGTCGGCCCGCGAGAAGCGCGCGAACGCGCCCTGCGCCGCGATCTGGGCCGCGATCTGGGTCGCCGCGCCGGGGTTCTGGCCGAGCACGGCCCCGGCGACGGTGTTGAGCTCGTTGGCCTTCGAGAGGCGCTGCGTGCCGTGCCGGGCGACGCCGTGGCCGATCTCGTGCGCGATCGCGCCGGCGAGCTCGCTCGCGCTGCCCGACTGCGCGATGAGCCCGGTGTGGACGTACACGAGCCCGCCGGGCACGTTGAAGGCGTTGATCGCGCCGTCGCGGACGACGTAGAAGCGCCACGGCAGGCTGCGCCCGCCGGTCTGCCCGACGATCCGCTGTCCAAGATCGTTGACATAGCGCGTCAGCGTGGCGTCACTCGTGAGCGGCAGCTCGGTCCGGAGCTGCGCCTCGATCTGCTGCCCGAGCTGCCACTCCTGCTCGACGGAGTAGTAGTTCTGGCCGCCGAGCGTGGCGCAGCCGGCGAACGTGAACACGGACAGGGCGAGCGCGAGGCGGACGCGCCGGTGCAGAGGTACGGTCATGACGGGAGGCGGAGATGGGAGAAGCCGGGAGCGTGCAAACGCCGCGCCGCGCCGCTCCCGTTCCGCCGCCCGCTCATCCGGCGGCGTCCAGCCCGCTCACGCTCCACGCCTCGGCGATGTGCCGCAGGACGGTCTGCTCCATCGTCGTGACGGACCCGTCGGCCTCGGCCACGGCGACGAGCACGCCGAAGGCGGCCTGCCGGGCGTCCGCCGAGAGCGCGCCGCCGGTCCGCGCGACGAGCGCCTCGAAGTCCGCGACGGTGAGGCGGCCGTAGCGCGCGAGCGCGTGCTGGACCTGCTCCATCACCGCCACCGTCTTGACGGGCTCGCCGACGATGGCCTCGGCCGAGGCGCACAGCGCCTCGACGACCGCGAGCGACTCGCGCGGGTCCAGCTCCGCGTCCGTCCCCTCCCCGACGACGAGGGCGACGACAGCGACGTCGGCGAGGAATCCGGCGGTGTCGGGCGGCATGGCGCGTCTGGGCGAAAGGCCCGAGACGACGCGCGGGCCGGTTCGGGTCCCGACGGCACGACGGCACGACGGCACGACGGCACGACGGCACGACGGCACGACGGCACGA
>JAYWIE010000663.1:0-1828 GCA_043789155.1 Rubricoccaceae bacterium
CGGTCCGGACCTCGCCGCCCGCGTTCGAGACAGCCTGCAGGAGTGCGTCCGCGACGAGGCGGTTGTCGACCTGGTGGTCGTCCGGCGACCACACGGCCCCGGGCAGGCGCGGCGAGAGCAGCGGCTCGCGCTCGCGCGCGGCCTCGCCCGAGAGCCACTCGACGGGCGCGCCCTGCGCGAGCTGGAACGCGAACAGTCGCCGCAGCGCCGCGAGGCTGTCGCGGTCGTCGGCGACGACGAGCGTGCCCTCGCTCCGCAGCCCGACGTCGACGCCCGTCGCGGCCGCGATCTCGGCGGCGAAACCGGGCCACCGCGCGAGGCTCTCGCGGGCGAGGGCGTAGAGGTCGAGCTCCTCGAAGCCCAGCTCCGCCGCCGGCGCGAGCATCCCGGCCGCCGCCCACGTCGCGCCGCGCCCGGCCGGCCCGCGGTCTACGACGAGCACGCGCGCGCCGCCCTGCGCGAGCCGCCACGCCACGCCGAGGCCGGCCACGCCGGCCCCGACGACGAGCACGTCCGGCACCCCGCCGCTGCGGGGCAGGCTCTCGGCAGCGGAAGCGGTCACAGGCACGCGGGAAGGGCCGGGCAGGGTACGACCTTCCCCGGCCCACCCGCGCCCGTTCCGCCCGCCGTTCCCGCCATGCCGCGCCTGCCCACCGTCGTCGTCGGAGCCGGGCTCGCCGGCGCGTGCGCCGCGGCCGTGCTCGCGCAGCGCGGGCCGGTCACCGTGCTCGGCGACGCCGAGCCGGGCGCGTCCGGGGCCGCGGCCGGACTCGTCCACCCGTTCACGGGCCGACGCGCGCACCGCGCGTGGCGGGCGGCCGAGGCGCGCGCGGCGCTGGAGCGGATGGCCGCGCGCGCCGGCGTCGCCGTGAGCGTCTCGGGCGTGCTCCGCCCGGCGCAGACGCCCCGGCAGGCCGCGGACTTCCGCGAGGCCGCGCGCCTCTTCCCCGAGGAGGCGACGTGGACCGAGGCGGCGGCAGAGGCGGCGGAGCGCTGGCCGGGCGTCGCCTGCCCGCTCGGCGCGCTCTGGATCCCGGACGGCGGGCACGTCAGCGTCCCGGCGTTCGTCCGCGGCCTGCTCGACGCCGCCCGGCGCGACGGCGCGGACGTCCGGACGGCGCGGCTGCTGGACTGGGATTCGTGTTCTGCAATAACGGACTGCGGCGACGTTCGGTTCGACCGCCTCGTCCTCTGCCCCGGCCACGGCGTCGCCGCGCTCCCGCAGCTCGCCGGCCGGCCGTTCGGCTACGTCCGCGGGCAGACCGTCACGCTCGGCGCGGCCCTTCCCGCCGGATTCCCGGCCGTCGCCGGCGGCGTCTACGTCGTCCCGACGCCGCGCGGGGCGGTCGTCGGGGCGACGTTCGAGCACGCGTTCTCGCACCTCGACCCCGACCCTGCCGCGAGCGCCGACCTGCGCGCCCGCGCCGCCCGCCTCGTGCCCGCCCTCGCCGACGCTGAGATCACCGACGCCCGCGTCGGGGTCCGCGTGACCGTGCCGACGGCGGTCTCACCCGAGCGCCTGCCCGTGCTCGAGCGCGTCGCGGCGGGCGTATGGCTGTTTACCGGGCTCGGCTCGCGCGGGCTGCTCACGGCCCCGCTGCTCGCCGAGACGCTCCCCGACGTCCTCCCCGAAGACGGGTGACGCCCCAGGAGCGTGACGCCACAGGCGGGCAACGCCGCGCGGCTTGCTACCTTCGGCCCTCCCCGACCCGCGTCTCATGTCCACGACCCTCGCCGAGGTCTCCCGCTTTCTGGACCAGCGCTCGCTGAAGTACTCCCTCCGCGACGAGACGACGGTCCTGACCGGCTTCGGCGGGCTCGCGTCGTA
>JAYWIE010000664.1:0-6368 GCA_043789155.1 Rubricoccaceae bacterium
GGGTTGCGCGGGTCCGCCCGGAAGAGCGTCACCGTCCGCCCGACCGTCTGCACGACCGTGCACCCGTCGACGCCCTCGGCCAGCGCCGTGCCCGTCTCGCGCGGCGGCTCGGGCGCGGCGTCGAGCACCTTCACCTTGACGATCTCGCGCGTCGCAAACGTCTGGCGCAGCGCGCGCAGCGCGGCCGGCGTCACGCCCTCCTTGCCGACGTGGACGAGCGCCTTCTCGGCGTGGGCCAGCCCGCGGACGTGCGCGCGCTGCTTCGAGGTGAGATCGGGCATGGCTAGCGGCGGACGAGGTTTTCGAGGACGAACCAGACGTTCTCCTTGCGCTCGCGCAGGCGGCGCGAGAAGTACGGCACCCACTCGGTCCCGTAGGGCACGTAGATGCGCATGCCGTAGCCCTCGTCGAGGATCTCGCGCTGCGTCGGCGTGCGGATGCCGTAGAGCATCTGGAACTCGAAGGCGTCGCGCGGGACCGCGTCCGCGGCGGCCATCTGCTTCACGGCCGCGATGAGCTCGTCGTCGTGGGTGGCGATGCCGGGGTAGACGCCGTGCGTGAGCAGTGTCCGCGCGAGGCGGCGGTAGTGCCAGCGGATGGTCGGCATGTCCTGGTAGGCGATGCTCGCGGGCTCCTTGTAGGCCCCCTTGCAGAGCCGGACGCGCGCGCCCAGCTGCACCATCCGCGCGACGTCGCTCGCGGTGCGGTGGAGGTACGCCTGGAGGACCGGCCCGACGGTCGCGGGGTAGTCCGGGTAGACGGCCTCGAAGATCTCGAGCGTCGAGTCCGTGATGTCCGAGCCCTCCATGTCGAGGCGGACGAACATGTCGGCCTCGCGGGCGCGGTCGAGCAGCGCGCGGAGGTTGGCCTCGGCGAGGTCGCGGTCGATGACCTGCCCGATCATGGACAGCTTGATCGAGATGCCGACCGCGCGGGGTGCCGCGCCCTTCTGGTCGCGGAGGTCCGCGAGGCGGCTCACGAGATCGACGTAGGTCCCGGCGAGGGCCTCGGCGCGCGGGCGCTCGTGGACGTGCTCGCCGAGCAGGTCGAGGGTGACGAAAAAGCCGTCGTCGAGCAGGCTGCCGACGGCGTCGAGGGCAGTCGTGAGCGTCTCGCCGGCGACGAAGCGGCTGGCGAACGCGAACGGGAGCTTCATGTGTCCGAAGAAGTGTGGGGCAAGCTACCCCGCCGGGCGGGCGTTCGGGCGGGCGTAGACTGCGAACAAATGCCCCCCGACGCCATGCCGCCCCTCCCACCCGACGACAGCCTGCCGCGCTTCGGCGGCGAGCGTCCCGGCCGGGCGGCCACGCGCCGCGACCTCGTCCGCGCGCTCGGCGTCGGGCTCGTCGGGCTGCCGCTCGCGGCGTGTACCACGGCGCGCCCGGAGACGCCCGTCGTGCGGATCGTCTCGCCGCGCATCGCGCCGCCGAGCCCGCCCGTCGCCGACGTGCCCCCGGCCGACTCGTCGCTCACGGCCGGTCCGGTGGCCGAGCCCGTCGCCGAGCCCGTCGTGGCCGTGCGCGAGACGCTGCGGCCGCGCCGCGTGCGCGCCGGCGGCACGATCGGGCTCGTCGCCCCGGCCGGCGTGCTCCGCTCGCCGGGCCAGGTCTCGGAGGCCGCGGCCGACATGCGCGCGATGGGCTTCGAGGCGCGCGTCGGCCGCCACGCGCTCGACCGCTACGGCTTCCTCGCGGGCTCGGACCAGCACCGCGCCGACGACTTCATGGCGATGGTCACCGACCCCGACGTCGACGCCGTCGTGTGCCTGCGCGGCGGCTACGGCTGCGCCCGCATCCTGCCGCTGCTGGACTACGACGCGATTCGACAGGCGGCCAAGCCCATCGTCGGCTACTCGGACGTGACGGCGCTGCTGCTCGCGATCTACGCCCGAGCGGGGCTCGTGTCGTTCCACGGGCCCGTCGGCATCTCGCAGTGGCGCGGCGCGACGGCCGAGGCCTTCCGCGACGTGCTCGTGCGCGGCGGGACGCTCGCGATAGAAGGGGAGACGCAGCGCGACCGCCTCCCGTTCGAGACCGTCCGCCGCGGACAGGCCGAGGGGCCGCTGCTCGGCGGCAACCTGTCCGTCGTGGCGAGCCTCGCCGGCACGGGCTACCTGCCATCCTTCGCCGGCTCCGTCGCCTTCTTCGAGGAGACGGCCGAGGAGTCCTACCGGCTGGACCGCCTCTTCACGCAGCTCGAGCAGGCGGGCGTGCTCGGGCAGACGGCGGCCGTCGTGTTCGGGCAGTGCTCGCAGTGCTCGGACGGCGGCTCGGCGTGGACGGCCGAGGAGGTCTTGCGCGACCACCTCGGCAGCTACCGCTGCCCGGCGTGGATCGGCGCGCCCGTCGGCCACGTCTCGCCCGTGTACACGCTGCCCATCGGCCTGACGGTCCGCACGGACGCCGACGCGGGCACGCTCGAGGCGGTCGGGCCGGCGGTCGTGTGAGCTGGCTGCGCCGTCTCGCCAATGGCCAGTAGGCAGTGGCCATCGGGCGAGCGCGAACCGGTGACAGAATCACGGGTCGACGGGCCGCGTTTGATCTTTGACGGACTCCGCCCCACTGGCCACTGGCCACATCCCACTGGCCCCTTGCGCATCGCCCTCTGCCAGATCAACCCGACCGTCGGCGACCTCGCCGGCAACGCCGCGCTCGTGCTCGGCGCCGCCCGCCGCGCGCACGACGCCGGGGCCGAGCTCGCCGTCTTCCCCGAGCTCGCGCTCGTCGGGTACCCGCCGCAGGACCTGCTGGACCGCCCCGCCTTCCTCGACGACGCCGACGCGGCGCTGGACTACGTCGCGCGGCACGCGCCGGACGGGCTCGGCATCGTCATCGGCGCGCCGCGCCGCAACCCGGCGCGCGCCGGCAAGCGCCTCGTCAACGCCGCGTGCCTGCTGGACGGCGGGCGCGTCGTGGCCGAGGTCGCCAAGCGCCTGCTGCCGACCTACGACGTCTTCGACGAGGCGCGCTACTTCGAGCCTGGAGCCGGGCCGTGCGAGGCGGTCCCGTTCCGCGGCCTGCGCCTGGGCCTGCACGTCTGCGAGGACCTGTGGAACAACACCGCCGGCGACGACGCGCTCGACGTTCGCCGTGACGCGTCTGGCGCGTCCGGCGACGGCGCGTCCGGCGACGGCGCGTCCGCAGGCAGCATGTCCGGCGAGCCGCGGGCCTACCGCGACAACCCCATCGACGCGCTCGGCGCAGGCGGCATCGACCTCTTCGTCAACGTCTCCGCGAGCCCGTTCGCCGCCGGCAAGCCGGCCGTCCGCCGCGCGCTCGTCGCCGCGGCCGCGCGCGAGTGGGGCGTGCCGTTCGTCTACGTGAACCAGGTCGGGGCCAACACCGAGCTCGTCTTCGACGGCGACAGCCAGGTCCAGAACGCCCGCGGCGAGGTCGTGTGGCGCGGCCACGACTTCGAGCCCGACTTCTTCGTGTGGGACACCGGCGACGCCGCGCCCTGTGCCGCGCCCTTGCAGGACGACACGGCGGCCGTCCACGACGCGCTCGTGCTCGGCATCCGCGACTACGTCGCCAAGACGGGCCCGGCCGTCTTCAACACGGCCCTCGTCGGCCTCTCGGGCGGCATCGACTCGGCGCTGACGTGCGCGCTCGCCGTCGAGGCGCTCGGGGCGGACCGCGTCGTCGGCATCACGATGCCGTCGAAATACTCGTCCGCCGGGTCGGTCTCGGACGCGCGGCTGCTCGCCGACGCGCTCGGGATCGCGTTCCACGAGGTCTCGATCCGGCCCGCGGTCGACGCCTTCGACGTCATGCTCGCGCCCGTCCTCGGCGGCGAGCCGGCCGGCGTCACCGAGGAGAACCTCCAGGCGCGCGCGCGCGGCGTGACGCTCATGGCTGTCTCGAACGCGCAGGGCCACCTGCTGCTCACGACCGGCAACAAGTCCGAGGCGGCCGTCGGCTACACGACGCTCTACGGCGACATGGCCGGCGGGCTCGCGGTCCTCTCGGACGTCTTCAAGACGGACGTCTACCGCGTCGCGCGGCACGTCAACGCGCGCGCCGGCCGCGCCGTCATCCCCGACGGGACGCTGACGAAGCCGCCCTCGGCCGAGCTCCGCCCGGACCAGACGGACCAGGACTCGCTGCCGCCCTACGACATCCTCGACGCCGTGCTGCGGCGCTACGTCGAGCGCCACGCGAGCGTGGCGTCTATCGTCCGCGAGACCGGCCTGGACGAGGCGCTCGTCGCGCGCGTGGCCGGCATGGTGGACCGCAACGAGTACAAGCGGCGGCAGGCCGCGCCGGGCCTGCGCGTCTCAGGCAAGGCCTTCGGCGTCGGCCGGCGGCTGCCCGTCGTGATGCGCCTGACGCGCGTCGAGACGTCTCCCTTCCCACAGTCTAGCCCCGCAGCACGATGAGCGGCATCCAGTACCTCGTGGACGACACCGGCCGCCGGACGGCCGTCGTGATCGACCTCGACACCAACGGCGACCTGTGGGAGGATTTCCAGGACGTGCTTCTCGCCCGCGAGCGCGAGGACGAGCCGCGCGAGTCACTGGCCGACGTCCGGCGCGACCTGGAGGCTCAGGGACGGCTCGGCGGTGAGTAGACACACGGTCACGCTGGCACGGTCTGCCCGCAAGGAGCTCGACACACTCCGCCCGCCGTTGGTGCTGCGCGTGTTCGCCGCGCTCGAAGCGCTCGCGGACGACCCGCGGCCGCCGGGGTGCAAGAAGCTCCGCGGGGCCGACGCCCTGTGGCGCGTCCGCATCGGCGACTACCGCGTCGTCTATGCCCTCGACGACGCCGCGCGGCACGTCGACGTCGTTGCCATTCGCCACCGGAGCGGCGCGTACTCCTGAGGCTGCCAGACCGGGCGTCACCTGCGCGTCTCGGGCAAGGCCTTCGGCGTCGGGCGGCGGCTGCCCGTCGTGATGCGCCTGACGCGCGTCGAGGCTCAGGCGTGCGTGGTGCCGGTGTAGCGGTCGTAGGCCGTGTACGCGGCCCCGAGCGAGCCGCCGGCGATGCCGCTGCCGATCATCGAGCGGTACTCCAGAAGCGTCTCCGGCGCGAGCAGCAGCGTCGCGAGCGCGCCCGCGGCGAGCGCGAGCGCGAGGTTGACCGCACCCGCGCGCCAGAAGCCGAGGTAGGCCAGCCCGGCCCCGGGCAGCAGGAAGCTGAGCGCGAGCGCGAGCCACCTGGACTTGGGCGGACGGTCCGGGACGGGCGGCATCGGGCAGGGGAGAGGTGCCTCCGGCGAACGCCGGCCGCGCGGCGCGGTGCCCGGCCCGGTGCCCGGCGTGGTGCCCGGCGCGGTGCCCGGCGCGAGCACGTCTGTGCTACGCGGCTGTCACGCCACGGCCGCAGCCGTGCGGCGTCCGCCGAGGCAGGCCTCAGCCGCGTCCAGCAGGCGCTCGCGCGTGTACGGCTTGGTGACGTAGTCGTCGAAGCCGAGCCCGAGCAGGCGCGCGCGGTCGCCGGGCAGGCCGTAGGCCGTCACCGCGACGACCGGGACGCTGGCGAGGGCCGCGTCGGCCCGGAGGTCTGCGAGGACGTCCTCGCCCGAGGCGGCCGCGCCGAGGTGGATGTCGAGCAGCACGAGCGCGGGGCGCTCGGCGCGCGCGAGCGTGAGCGCGGCCTCGCCCGAGGCGGCCGTCACGACGCAGTAGTGGCCCTCGAGCACGCGCTCGGCGACGACGAGCGCGTGCTCGTTGTCGTCCACGACGAGCACGCGCGGGCGCTGCGCCGGGTCGGCCTCGGCCCCGACGAGCGGGAACGTCATCGTGAACGTCGTCCCGACGCCCTTGACGCTCTCGGCGGTGAGCGCGCCGCCCATGCGCTCGACGAGCTGGCGCGAGATGGCGAGGCCGAGGCCCGCGCCCTCGTGCGTCCGCTCGAGCCCGGCCGACTCCTGCTCGAACTCGCCGAAGAGGCGCGGCAGGAAGGCGGCGTCGATGCCGATGCCGGTGTCGGCGACGCGCACGACGGCGCGGCCGGCGTCCTCGGCCACAGCGACCGTGACGCCGCCGCGCTCGGTGAATTTGAGCGCGTTGCCGACGAGGTTGTGGAGCACGCGCGCGAAGGCGGCGTCGTCGAGCGCGGCGAGCGCCTCCGGAGCCGCGACGTCGGCGGTGAGGCTCAGGCCGCGGTCGGCGGCGGCCGGGCCCATGAGCGTGACCGCCTCGCGGGCCGCGTCCGCGACGCGCATCGGGACGCAGGCGAGGTCGCCGCGGCCGGCCTCGAGCCGGGCGAGGTCCAGGACCGAGTTGAGCGTCTCCATGAGGCGGCGGCCCGAGCGCGCGATGAGGTCCACGAACTCCTGCTGCTGTGGGTCCGTGATCTCGTCGGCGAGGATGTCCGAGAAGCCGAGAATCGCCGTGAGCGGCGTCCGGATCTCGTGGCTCATGT
>JAYWIE010000665.1:0-1826 GCA_043789155.1 Rubricoccaceae bacterium
GACCCCGCCGCCGCCGGGCCGCTCGTCGCGCTCGCGCACGTCGCGTGGCGCTACGACTGGGACGCCGCCGAGGGCGAGCGCCTGCTCGGCCTCGCCCTCGACCGCGACCCGGGGCTCGTGTCGGCGCACGGCGTGCGCTGCCTGCTGCACGTTCTCACCGGCCGCGCCGACGACGGGCTGGCCGGGTTCCGCGAGGCGCTGGTCCGCGCCTCGGACTCGGACGAGGCGCGCATGGACCTCGGCTACGCGGCCTACTTCGCCCGCCGCCCGGCCGAGGCGGCGCGCCACCTCGACGCGCTCCTCGCCCGTACGCCGGGCCACGCCGTCGCGCTCATGTTCCGCGCCAAGACGGCCGCGGCGCTCGGCCACCCCGACGACGCCGCCGACCGTGCCGGGGACGCCCTCCGCGCGGGCGGCCCGCACCCGGTCTCGCTCGCGACGCTGGCGTGGCTCCAGGCCGCCGCCGGCCGGCGGGCCGCCGCCGAGGCCTCGCTCGCCGCCGGCGCGCGGGTCTCCGGGTTCTCGTTCCCGTCGTGGCGCGCCCCGGCGCTCGCCGCGCTCGGCCGCCCCGAGGCGGCCTTCGCCGCGCTGGAGCAGGCGGCCGACGAGCGCGACCCGATGCTGATCCACCTCGCGGCGTACCCCGGCCTCGACGCGCTCCGCGCCGACGCGCGCTTCGCCGCGCTCTCGCTCCGCGTCGGCCTGCCCGGCTGCGGCTGACGGACCCGCCGCGAGATGCCGTTCGTCAGGCAGGCCGCCGGCACATGGCCTGCGCCGCCAGGGCGAGCGCTCGCTGAACCGTCGTCGCCCGGCCCTCGCCCGGAATCCCCCGTCTGGACGCGCGCGGGCCCCGTCAGACCGGGACGTCTACGTTGCGCGCCCAGACTGTCCCCCTGATTCAGGGGAACAGCCGTCCGAGCCGGGAGCCTGCGGGCGTCAGCCCGCCCGCGACCAGCCGGGCGACGGGGGGTTCTGGCTCATCCAGCATGCGCTCGCCCTATCCGCGTGGGCGACTACCGCATCGTGTACAGTGTCCTGGACCAGACGCTCGTCGTCGAGGTGGTCCGAGTCGCACACCGAGGCGACGTCTACCGCCGGTAGCGGGTTCGGGCGGTTCCAGGCGCGGGGGCGGCGGTGCGCCGTAACCTGCGGACGGGGCCGGCGTACGGCCCGCCACACCCGCCCCACGCCCTTGCGTCTCGCTCCGCTCGCTCTCGCCCTGCTCCTTCCGGCCGCCGCCCTCGTGCCGGCCGCCGCCGCTCAGACGGCCCTCGTGCCGGGCCACCCGGACCTCGCCGCGCCGCCGCCGCAGTCCTTCGCCTTCGTCGTGACGATGGAGGGCACGCCGCCGCGCGTCATCGGGACGCAGACGCAGACCGAGACGGTGGACGGCGACCGCCTCACGATCGTCTCGCGCGTCGACGTCGCGATGGCGCGCGAGCAGCACACGGACACGCTCGTCGTCGCGTGGCCGAGCCTCGCGCCGCTCGCCCACTCGGTCCACGGGGCCGAGACGTCGCTCCAGTTGAGCTACGCCGGCGGGCGCGTCGCGGGCCGGTCCGTGCTCGGCAACCTCGACGAGCCCGTGGACGCGGCGCTGCCCGCGGGCGTCTTCGGGCCGGGCTCGGGTGCCCGCCTCGCGCGGTCGCTGCCGTTCGCGCTCGGCTACGCCGCCACGTTCCAGACCGTCGACGCGCACGGCTACGCGGCAGAGGGCCGGCTCCGCGTCGCCGAGCACCTGCCCCAGCCCGACGTCGACCTGTGGTCGGTCGAGGTCGCGGCCCCGGGCAGCTACCCGGTCCTCTACTTCGTCGACGCCGCGACGC
>JAYWIE010000666.1:0-1823 GCA_043789155.1 Rubricoccaceae bacterium
TCGAGGCCGGCGACGCGCTCGGCCGCGACGTCGTAGGCGAGGTCCGACCAGAGCATCGGGCGGCGGTTGTCGGGGTCGTCCGCGCCCCACATGCCGGCCTCGTCGCCGTAGTAGACGATGGGTGCGCCGGGCAGCGTGAACTGCATGAGGCGGTAGAGGCGGAGCGCGCGGCCGGCGGCGGGGCCGGGCTGCGAGCCGAGGTAGGCCGGCGTCTCGCGCAGGCCCTCGCCGACCTTGTAGCGCATCTGCGGGTTGGCCATCGTCGAGAGCAGGCGCGCGCTGTCGTGCGAGCCCGCCATGGCCCACGACGCCGCGAGGCGGTCTGCGGGGAAGACGGCCCAGAGCGAGTCCAGGTGGGCCGCGAGGCGCGTCGGGGCGACCTGCGGGCCGCCGCCGGGCGCGGGCAGCACGAAGCGGCGCAGCGGCTCGAGCGGCCGGTAGTGCATGACGGCGTCGAAGACGCCGAGGTACGGGGCCGGGTCCATCATGGTCGTCGGCCAGCGCTGCCACCAGATCTCGCCGACGAGGAGCGCGTCCGGGTTGACGGCCTTCACGACGGCGCGGTAGCGCCGCCAGAAGCCGAGCGGCACCATCTCGGCGACGTCGAGGCGGACCCCATCGATGCCGTCCGAGGGGTCGCCGTCGGCGTCGGGGTCCAGCCAGCGGCGCGAGACGGCGAAGACGTGCTCGGCGACGGGCGCGGCGAGGTCGCCGTCGAAGGGGACGCCCGCGCCGGGGTCGCCGGTGACGTCGGTCTTGCGCCACTCGGGCAGCTCGGGGACGCCGGCCCAGCCCGAGTACGCGAACTCGGACGTGTCCGGCGTGGCCGGGTCGTCCCAGCGGCCGATGCGGTACCACGAGGCATACGGGCTGGCCTCGCCGTCGCGGAGCACGGACTGGAAGGCCGGGTGCTGGCTCCCGGTGTGGTTCCACGAGTAGTCCAGCACGACGCGCATGCCGCGCGCGTGGGCGGCGCGGATGAGGTCGAGGAAGAGGCGGTCGGCTGCGGTGAAGGCCCACGTCTCGGGCCGGAGCAGGTCCTCGCGGGCGATGGCCGCGCGGTCGCCGGCAGGGTCCGGGCCCATGTCGGGGTCGATGTGGCGGTAGTCCTGCGCGTCGTACTTGTGGAGGCTCGGCGACCAGTTGAGCGGGTTGAGGTAGAGCGCGGTGATGCCGAGGGCGTCGAGGTAGCCGAGGCGGTCGAGGATGCCCTGGACGTCGCCGCCGTAGCGGCGCAGGAAGACGGTCGCGTAGGGCTGGCCGGGCGCGAGGCGCTGCGCCCAGTCTTCCTGCGCGGTCCAGTCGTGGGCCCACGGCGTCGGGGCCCAGCCGGCCGCGCGCAGGCTGTCCGCGCCGACGTGCGGCCACGCGCCGGTGAGGCTCTCGGGCGTGGGGTCGTTGGAGGCGTCGCCGTTGGCGAAGCGCTCGGGGAAGATCTGGTACCACACGGCAGTCTGCGCCCACGCCGGCGCGGCGTCCGTCTGGGCGGCGTCCGTCTGGGCGGCGTCCGTCTGGGCGGCGTCCGTCTGGGCGAGAGCCGGAGCGGCGAGCGCCGCCGCGAAGGCGAGCGGGAGGAGGGCAGCGCGCATGGGGGTGTGAAGGCGGATGTAAGGGCTTCCACAAAGGTAGCCGATCCCGGCCGTCACCCGACGGCGAACGCTACGGGCTCAGCAGGCGCTCGGCCTGACGGCGGGCCTCGCGGGCGGCGCGCTCGAGCTCGGCCCGGACGTCCGGGTCGGCCTCCTGCGCCGCGCGCGCGGCGAGGCGCTCGGCGTCGCGGACGAAGCGCGTCGCCTGCGCCTCGGCCGCGGCGCGGACGGAGC
>JAYWIE010000667.1:0-6340 GCA_043789155.1 Rubricoccaceae bacterium
CTCCGAGTCGCCATCCTTGTGCGCGTTCGCGGCGTCGACGAGAAGCACGAGCGTCTGTCCGAGCGGCGCGAGGCGGCTGTAGTCGTAGTACGTCCCGTCTATCCGGATCGACGTCGCCGGGACGGCGCGGTCCTGCTGCTGGTAGCGTCCGGCGTCGCGGAAATTGGCGCGCGAGCCCGTGATGCGCGGCTCGTCGTCGTCCTGGCCGCCGACGACGCCGAAGAGCGCGGCCGTCAGCGCGCCAGCGACGAGCTGCTCGGCTACGCGCGGCAGCAGCATCCGCCGCCCCTCGCCTTGCAGCGCGTGGTACGCGAGCGGGATCATGCCCGCCGGCGTCAGGCGCACAGCCTTCGCGATGATCTTCGCCGGCGTCTCCACGAACGGCAGCACGAACGTCAGCGGCTCGAACTGTCCGATGCGCACCTTCGAGCGGCCTTCCGACACCCACGACGCGACCGGCCCAGGCTGCGCCAGCGCTTCGTCGCCCGTTGCCCGCAGGTGCTCCCGCTGGAACGCGCTCGATGCCGACTGGAAGGTGCCCTGCAGCGCTGCGTCGTATGCGTAGGCGTACGCCGCGCTGCTCGGCGTCGACGTCAGCTCGTGGATGCGCCGCTGGAGGTCTGCGCCCTCGCGGCTCTCCCTCTTGCCGATGCGGTACGCCTGCGCGCCGACCTCCATCGAGACGATCAGGCTCTTCGCGATCTCGTCGGCTGCGAGCAGCACACGGTACGGGATCCGGACGGCGCGGCCGAAGCTCCCGGGGATCGCCCCGACGGCCTGTTCCGTCTTGCCCGACGTGTCGCCCTCGAAGCCGGCACGCGCGGCCGTGACGCCGTTCTCGGTCCGGAAAGCCACCGCCGCGTTCTGAAATGCGCGCGCGACAGCGCCGCCCATCAGTCCGGCGTACAGGTGGCGCAGTTCTCCAACCGTCGCGGCGTCCGCCTTGCGCCCGCGGAGCAGTGTGCCAACGAGCGCCTCGACCGGACGGAGCGCGCCGTACGTGAGCAGCCCGTTCACCGAGTTGCCGAGCACGTTCGATACGTGAGAGGTCGGGAGCGAGAGCAGCCCGGCCCGCCAGTACTCGAGCACCTTGTCGTTCAGGCTCCCGCCCTTCGCGGTATGCGCGAGGGTGACCGCCTCCATCGCGGCCACCGGGTCCACCAGGATCTTCGCGACATCGAGCTGCTGCCCGGGCACGACCTGCCGGCGCGGCCCGCTCACTGCCGAGTCCAGCTCGGGCGCACCGCTCGGCGACGGGACGGTCTCGGCCGAGTCGAGGAGCGTGCCTTGCTTGCCATCCCCGGTCCGCGCCGCCGGGCTCTCGAACTCGGGTGCGGTAGGCGTCGGGACCGTCTCCGAGCTGTCCAGCAACGCGCCCTGGCGCCCCCCGTCTGCACCGCGGCCGTCCAGCGCCGGTGCGCCACTCGGGGCCGGAAGCGTCTCGGCAGAGTCGAGGAGCGCGCCCTGCTTGCCACTCGCGCCTGACGGCCCGTCGCCGAAGTCGGGCGGCGTGCGCGCGGCGAGCCGAGAAAGGTCCACGCCTGCGTCCTGCAGCGCCTGCCGCGCTGCCCGCGTCTCGCGTACATGACGGTCGCGGGCGCGCTCGGTCTTCCGGTCGGCTGCTGGCCGCGCACGCTCCGCGTCCCGGCGGAGCCGCGTCGCGCGTTCCGTGTCGGCCTGCGCGCCCGTCGCGGCGGCAACGATCTCGGCTTCGAGGCGCACGATCTCGGCGAGCATGGGGTCGACGGGCGCGCGTCCAGCCTGGCCGTCGCCCGATACCGCCAGGCTGAAACGAACGCCGGCACCGAACGCCTTCCCGGCCGTGCGCGCGAGCGCGGCACGAGCCGCTGCCTGCGCCTCGCCGGTGGACGTCCGCGCGATCTCGCGCAGTCGGTCGACGGCGCGCCGTACTGTGACCTGCTTCGCTGCGGCCTCCTTCTCGGCCGAGGCTGCGAGGCGTTCGGCCTCGCGCAGCGCCCGCGCCTCGCGGCTCTTCTCCGCCCTGTCCAGCGCTGCGGCCGCCCCTGGACTCGGCTCAAACACCGACTCCACCACGACACGCCGACGCCGCTCCTCGGGCGTCTCCTGTGTATCGAAGCCCGCCCCCAGCGCTCGCGCTGTCTCGGCACGAGCGTTTCGGTACGCGCGAACGAGTGCGCCGAACGCTTCGATGGCCGCGTCGGAGCCGTCGGCGAGTGCCGCCGCACCTTCCGTCTCGATGAGCTTCATCGCCGCACGGACCGCCTCCGGCCGGTCGAGGCTGGCGCCGTCCATGATAGCCTGCCGGATGCCTGCCGCGTCCTCCACAAGCGCCGCGTCGGCTGCGCCGTCGTAATCGGCACGGGTCCGTGCCGGCCGGCCGCCTTCGGCTTCGATCTGCGCGTCGACGGCGTCGACTGTGCGACGCACGCCCTCAGACTGGGCAGGGTTGGCGAGGTCGGGACGGGGCGACTGGTCGAGACCGGAGAGGTGCCGCTCGATCAGCCGTCGCAACGCCTCCCGGTCGACTGGAGCAGCGCCCTCAGGCGCCTCGTCTCCGAGCGAGAAGCGAGCCCCCTCCGCCTCGCCTGAAACGCTCTTCTGTGCGGCCCGGCTCGACTCTGCGACGAGCGCGAGGACGTCCGCGTCCGTCCACGCGACGTCTGCCCCGAACTGGCGAAGGGCGCGCCGTATGGCCGCCACGACGCGCTTGAGCGCAGACGGCATCGGCGTTCCCTCGGATAGTACGCGGCCAGCTAGATGTGCGACGAACTCCTCGGCCGCCTCACGCCGGCCGGCTTCGGCCCGGAGGTCGAGACCGTAGGACTGCGCGATCCGGTTGAACTCGGCATCGCCTGCGAACGAGCGCGCGATGCCGTCGAGCGCGGCGTCGAGGCGCTTGCCGCCGTCGGCGTCGAGACCCGCGAACGCCCGCAGCCCCAGATGTCCGCTCCACTCGTGGAAGACCACCTCGGCGAGCGAGCGAGCGTCGACGCCGATCTCGGTCGTGGCCGTGTTGTCGGCGACGACGTAGACGGCACCACGGTAAAAGACGCCTTGGACGCGCCCGCTTGCTCCGGCGCGAGCGATACGGCCGCGGACCGCCGCAGGCAGTTCGCCCTCACTCTGAAGCACGCGGACGAATCCGCGCGCAGGCGTCGGCAGCGAGGCCTCAACGTCGGCGCGCGACGGCCGCGCCTGCTGCGCCTGCTGCGTCTGCCCGCTCGCTCCGAGCCGGAACGGGACGTCGTCGTCGTACTCGGGCACTGCGGCACCGCCTGCCTCCGACCCCGCCGGCGTCTCGGCTGCCGGCGTCTCGGCTGCGGACACGCGCGAGAGCGCGGCTTGAGCGCGCGCCTCCGAGATAGGCTTGCCCGTGACCTCGCGCCACCGCGCCTCGACGCCTCGGCGCGCCCGTCTCACGCCCGCCGCATACTGCGAAGGCCCGTTCGGGTGGGCCCGGATGAAGTCGACGAGCGCGTCCGTCGTGACCGGCATTCCGGTCTCTTCTGCAATCTCGGCCGCGACCTCGAACAGCGACCGCGCGTCGTTGCCCTGGAACGTGCTCTTGCGGAAGTAGGCCCGGCGTGTCACCTGGCTCATGTCCGGCGACACCTCCGGGGCTTCGCGGAGCGAGATCGGCTTCAGGTTTCCCGCGATCGCCGCCTCGACTGACACGCTCTCGTCGAGCGCCGCGGCTTCGGCCCGCCGTGCGGCCTGCCAGCCGTCCAGGATCACGACGGGGTTCGTGCTCGCGAGCGCCGTTTCGACCAGGCCCTCGTCGTAGGCAGCCGCGCCCGCGGCGTCCGGCGTCAGGTTTCGGACGTCCACGGCGCCCGCCTGCTCGGCACGGCCGAGTGAGGCCAGCGCCTGCGTCGCGCTCGGGCCACTCGGAGCCGCCGGCGGCGCCGTGTCGGCCGACACGGTCGCCGGTGCGGTCGCGTCCGGTGCGGTCGCGTCCGGTGTGGCTCCGTAGAGCATCGAGGACATGACCGCCCGGTTCTCGGGCGTGTCGCCGAGCGGGCTGCCCGTCTCCTCCTGGTACGCGGCCGCGAAGGCCGAAAACGTGTCGTCGTCGACGGCCGGTGCGGTGCCTGCCTGCGGCGGCGTCAGTTCCTCGCCGGCGGCGGCGTCGCGAGCAGCACCGCTACCGCGCTCGGGCTCCGGAGCGCGCGCCGCCACCTCAGCCGGCCGCGAGACAGGGGGCGACTCTCGCACGTCGTCCGGACGTCGGCCAGGCCCAGGCGTCTCCACGCGCCCACGCACCTCGTCCTCGTCTCGCTGCGCGGGCGCTGGAGCAGGACGTACAGCGGGTGCGCTGGCAGGCTTCTCAGCGGCAGCGTCGGGCGTGGCGGCGGCATCGGTCTCGAAGGTCGAAGGCGGCACAGCGTTGGCGGATGCGGAATCCGCTACGTCCCGCGGTAGCGGCGCGTCGGGGTTCAGCAGGTCATGAGCTGCGCGGTACGGCAGGCTCAGGCCGCGCTGGACCTGCGAGATGCTCGGGCGCACCACCTGTGCACTGATCCACGCGTCAGCGTCCTCCCGCGTCAGCGTCGTTCCGTCGTACCGCGTCAGAGCGGCCGAGGCAGCAGGGCTCGGGGCAGCCGCGATGTCGGTCTCGCTCGGTCCGCCGAGGGCCGGATCGAGCCCGGCATCACGCGCGTCCGCTGTAGCTACTTGCTCGTCCGTCGCCACGGCGACGACCACCTCCGCCCCGTCCGCCGTTCGACCCATCACGACCATGCGCCCCGCCGTCGGACTGTCTGGCCGCGGGTCGCGCATGGTTCCCGTCAGCGTTACACCGGAGCCGTCTACACCCGGCGCCAGGTGGACCTGGCCGTCTACCACGTACCCCGGCAGGCCGAGCGTCGCCGCTTCGGCTGCGGGTGCCGCGTGCTGCGCCTCGACGGCCGCCTCGCTCGAGACGCGAGCGCGCCGGGCGGCCACGCGCGTCCCTACGGCCTCCGTGCCACGCGCGACGGCGTTGGCGCCGACGTCGAGCGCGACATGCGTTCCCGCGCCTGCAGCCGCGCCGACGATCACGCTCCGCACCACGCCCTCCATTACGTCCTTGTCAGGGTCCCACCCGTAGCGCGCGCCGACGTTCTCGATGGCCGTCTGGATGCCCTCGGTCGCGCCCTCGGTCACGGCCTGCTCGCCCGCGTCCATCGCGATGCGGCCCGCCTCGGCCGCGATGTCCCGCATCATGGACCGCGCCGACTCTCGCGAGATGCCGGCCCGCGCGACGGACTCGGCCACGTTGCCGACGAGCACCCGGTCGGCGAACGTCTCGAAGCCCGCGGCCACGAGCCCGGTGGTGACCGCCGCTGCACCCGCCTGCGCGCCGACGTCGCGGCGCGCGCCGTCAGGCATGTGCGCAGCGTCGCCCAGCTGCGAGCCCACTTCCTGCCCGGCGTAGAAGCCGTACCCGAGTGCCGGGTTCACGAACGTCAGTCCCGCGCCTACCGCTGTCGTCGGCGCGCTCTCTACGGCGTCGCCGAGCACCGCGCGCGTCGTCCCGAGCGGGTCGCGCAGGAAGGCGTCCGCCGTACCGCCGGACTCGCCGCGCAGGTTCGGGGCCGGCAGCGCCGGCTGCCCGTCCGCGCCGTAACGCCCGAAGAAGTCGCGCGGGAGCACGGTGGGCGACTCTACGCCCGCGAGCCCGTCCACGAGCGCGCGGTTCTCCACCGTCTGTGCGCCGATGGGGATGGTGCCGAGTTGGCGGCGCACCTCGTCGGCGCGTGCCTGTACGGCCGCCCCGGCCGTGTCGAGGCCCACCGCGTCGAGGCCCTGCCCGACAAGCTCTTCGGTGTTCATCACGATGTTGCCGAGCCCCGTCGCGACGGCGCGGCCTGCCTGCTCCCAGACGTGTTCTTGCCCGTCGATGGGACGGCCCGTCGCCGCGTCGGTCGTCCGCGCGCGGAGCCGGGCGGCCTCGGCGTCGGCCGCGAGCTCCGCACCGAGCGCGTCGCCGTACTGGCCCTGCAGCGCGTCCCACGTCACCCGGCCCTCGTGAGCGCCGGCCAACGCGTCCTCGTACGGCGTGCGACGGCCGGCCGGCGGGAGCGCGCGGAGGTACTGCGCGGCGACGTCGGGCGTGTAGAGGATCTGCCCGTTCGACGCGCGGGGCAGCGTGGCCTCGAGTGCGTCGAGCGCCGCCGCCGTCGAAGGCGAACGCAGGCGCGCCGGAGGGTTCTCCGGGGCTGCCGCGGGCGTCGCGCGCGGGCTGGAGGGCGAGACGACGACGGGCTCGGGAGCGCGCACGGGCGCGGGCGGAGCCGTGGGCACGGCTCCCGTGCCCACGGGTGACGCCTGCTGAGCGCCGCCGCTCAGGATCGCATCGAGCCGCGCGCCAGCGGGT
>JAYWIE010000668.1:0-1818 GCA_043789155.1 Rubricoccaceae bacterium
CGGCCGCGGGCAGCGTCGCCATGGGCAGGAAGGGCCCGTTGCGGCGCGTCGCGGTGAGCGTGGCCGCGTGCTCGGGGTCGAGCGTCCACAGCCGCACCGGGTGGCCGGCGCTGCCGTCGGCGCGCGGCGCGGCGAGGCTGCACGCGAGGGCCGTGCCCCAGCTGCCCGCGCCGAGGACGGCGATGGGCGGGACAGGGGATGCGGGATGGGGCATGAGCAGAAGGTCTCGGGTGATCTGTTGCGTTGACCGGGACGGCGTCTGCACATCCCGCGCGTCCGCGCGCTATCCCGCATTCCGCATCCCCACGACGCGGCCGATCTCGAACGCGGGCGTGCCGAGCGCGCCGAGGACCGCGAGCGCGCGGGCGACGTGCCCGGCCGGGACGACGGCGACGAGCCCGACGCCGAGGTTGAACGTCCGCCGCATGTCCGCCTCGGGGACGTCGCCGACGGACTGGATGAGGCGGAACACGGGCGGGGCGGTCCAGGCGTCCCACGCCACGTCGAGGTCGAGGCCGGCCGGCAGGATGCGGCGCGTGTTGGCGACGAGCCCGCCACCGGTAACGTGCGCGAAGCCCGCCGCGAGGCGCTCCGCGACGAGCGCCTGGATGGCGTCGAGGTACGACACGTGGACGCGCAGCAGGGCCGCCCCGACCGACTCGCCGCCGAGCGCCTCGGGCTCGTCGGCCGCGACGAAGCGCTCGAAGAGCACGCGCCGCGCGAGCGAGTAGCCGTTCGTGTGGAGGCCCGACGACGGCAGCCCGAGCAGCACGTCGCCCGGCGCGATGCCCGTCCCGTCCACGATCTCGGACCGCTCGACGACGCCGACGATGGTGCCGGCGATGTCGTAGTCGCCGGGCCGGTAGAGGTCCGGCATCTCGGCCGTCTCGCCGCCGACGAGGGCGCAGCCGTTCGCGCGGCACCCGCGCGCGACGCCTTCGACGACCGCGTCGAGCACGTCGGCGTGGAGCACGCCGGTCGAGAAGTAGTCGAGGAAGAACAGCGGGCGCGCGCCCGAGACGGCGATGTCGTTGACGCAGTGGTTGACGAGGTCCTCGCCGATCGTGTCGTGCCGGCCGACGCGCTGCGCGACCTTGAGCTTGGTCCCGACGCCGTCCATGGACGACACGAGGACGGGCTCGCGGTAGCGGGCCGCGTCGAGCGCGAAGAGACCGCCGAACGCGCCGACGTCGGTGAGCACGGCCGGCGTGAACGTCGAGCGCACGTGGCGCGTGATGCGCCGCACGGCCGCCTCACCCGCCTCGACGTCGACGCCGGCCTCCTTGTAGGTCGCCATGTGGAGTTCGCGGTGGGGATCGCGCAAGATACCGGCCGGCACAGCGGGCGGCGGTGGCCCTACGGCCGCGCTCAGCCCGCGCGCCACGGCGGGTCCGTCTTGCCGAGGAAAGCGTCGACGCCGGCGCGGCAGTCGTCGGTGGCGCGGGCGGCGGCGTTGACGGCCGCGGCGTGCGCGAGCGCGTCTGAGAGCGAGCGCCCGGGCAGGTCCGCGAGCAGGGCCTTGGTCATCGCGACGGCCGAGCCGGACGTCTGCGTCGCGAGCTCGCGGCACAGCGCGGCCAGTTCGGTGTCGAGGTCGGCGTCGGGCACGGCGCGAGTGACGAGCCCGATGCGGGCGGCCTCCGCCGCCGGGACGAGGTGGCCGCGCAGGAACAGGTCGCGCGCGGCCGTCTCGCCGACGCGCCGCGTGACGAACGTCGCGACGAGCGCGGGCACGAAGCCGATGCGGACCTCGGTGAAGCCGAGCTTCGCGCTCTCGGCGACGAGCGAGACGTCGCACGCGGCGGCGAGCCCGCAGCC
>JAYWIE010000669.1:0-1818 GCA_043789155.1 Rubricoccaceae bacterium
CCTACGGCCGCACGGACGCGCACGCCGGCGAGACGGCCATCGTCGAGTTCGTCTCGGCCAACCCGACCGGCCCGCTGACGGTCGGCCACGGCCGCAACGCGGTCCTCGGCGACACGCTCGCGAACCTGCTCGCCGCGACCGGCTACGCCGTCACGCGCGAGTACTACTTCAACGACGCCGGCCGCCAGATGCGCGTCCTGGGCCGCTCGGTCCGCGCCCGCTACACGGCCATCGTGCTGCCCGGCACGCCGACGCGCGCGCTCGAGGACGGGACCGTCGTGCCCGAGGGCTTCCCCGACGGCGGCTACCTCGGCGGCTACATCACCGACATCGCGCAGGCGCTCGCGGACGCCCACGGGAGAGACCTGCTCGGCTCCGACGAGGAGACGGCCTTCACGACGGCCGCCAAGACGGCCATCTTCGCCGAGATCGACGCCACGCTGACGCGCCTCGGCGTGCGGATGGACACGCAGTTCAACGAGCACACGCTCTACGAGTCGGATGCCGTGTGGGACGTCGTGCGCCGGCTCACGGCCCGGGGCCTCGCCTACGAGCGCGACGGCGCGACGTGGTTCAAGACCTCGGACCTCGGCAAGACGGCGACGGACGCCGCGGGAACGGCCGGCGTCGACGTCGTGCTCGTCAAGAGCACCGGCGAGCCGACGTACCGCCTGCCCGACATCGCGTACCACCTGGAGAAGCTCGGCCGCGGCTTCGCGCTCGTGCTCGACGTCTTCGGCGCGGACCACATCGCGACGTACCCGGACGTGCTGCGCGGCGTCGCGGCGCTCGGCGGCGACGCCTCGAAGATCGACGTCGTGGTGTACCAGTTCGTGACGCTCGTCCGCGACGGCGTGCCCGTCAAGATGTCCACGCGCAAGGCCAACTACGTCACGCTGGACGAGCTGATGGACGAGGTCGGGGAGGACGTCACGCGCTTCTTCTTCCTCATGCGCTCGCCGAACACGCACCTCGAGTTCGACCTCGGACTCGCCAAAGAGGCATCGGAGAAGAATCCGGTTTTCTACCTCCAGTACGCGCACGCCCGCGTCTGCTCGGTCCAGGCCAAGGCGACGGAAACGGGTCTGCCGGACGTCAGCGGCGTCGACGGCCGCCCCGCAGCGGCGGGGCAGGGCGCGGACTACGCGCTGCTGACGCACGCCTCTGAGACGGGGCTCGTCAAGACGCTGCTGCTCTTTCCTGGCGAGGTCCAAGCCGCCGCGGAGGGCCGCGCGCCGCACCGCCTCGCGGGCTACCTCCGCGACGTCGCCGTCGCCTTCAGCCAGTTCTACCGCGACTGCCGCATCATCGGCGAGCCCGCGGACGTCGCGACGGCACGGCTGCACCTCGCCGAGGCGACGCGCCGCGTGCTCGGGCACGGCCTCGGCCTGCTCGGGGTCTCGGCCCCGGAGCGCATGGACCGCGCGGAGCCGGAAGCGGGGATCGGGGAGTAGGCGTCGGCAGAGGCGGTCTCCGTACCATCGCGGGGCCACGAATCGCCGCTCCGATGACCAGACTCGCACTCGTCCTGATCAGGTCAGGGCTTGCCCTGCTCGCCCTCGCCGGCTGCCGTGTCGAGACGCCCGGGGGCCCGGCGGCCGTCGCGCCGGGCGACACGCTCGTCGCCTCGGCCGGCGAGCCCGTCCCCGCGCCCGTCCCGGACGCCGCCGCGCCGGACGCCGGCTGCATGCTCGTCGCGCAGGACTCGGTCGCGCTCTACACGCGCCCGTCCGTCGCCGCGCCGCGCTTCGGCACGCTCGCCCCCAGCGACTCGGTCCGCGCCGGCGGCCGTGCGCCGGGCTTCGTCGGCGTCGACCC
>JAYWIE010000670.1:0-1816 GCA_043789155.1 Rubricoccaceae bacterium
TTTGTCTTTTCGCGATGCCTTGTGGGTCGCCTCTCATTTCTTTTCTTCATCCCGCATCCCCTATCCCGCATCCCGCCTCAGTACATCCGCTCCATCCGCTCGCGCGACGACGGGCCGTCCGTCCGCCGGATCCAGTACGACGCCGCCGCGCGGTCGGGCCGCTGGTGCAATGCGTCGCGGCCGATGAGCCGGAACAGCAGGCCGATCGGCGTGAAGACGAGTGCGAACGCGAGCGTCAGCAGCACGCGCGTCATGACGAAGCCCATCGCGAGCGCGGCCGTCATCCAGACGACGTAGACGCCGCGCAGCGCGCCCGGCGCGGCCAGCCCGCCCACGACGAGGCCGACGCCGGCGACGCCGAACGCGACGCCGAGCGGGCCGGGCGCGCCGCCCGCGCGCCACGCCCCGACGGCCGCGAGCGCCGCGAACACGCCGCCGACCATGAGCCCGAAGCGCCGCAGCGCCCCGCGCGAGACGTCGAGGCCGGCCGCTTCCCGGCGGACCGTGGCCACGAGCGCCGTCACGAGCGGTCCGCCGGGTTCTGGACGCGGAAGACGAGCGCGGCGAGCGCGCCGCCGGCGAACGTCGCGGCGAGGTAGACCCAGAGGCCGCCGAGCGTCTCGCCCGCCCCGAGCAGGACGTCCGTCAGGATCGGCCCGATGGCGACCGCCGGGTTGAACGCGCCGCCCGAGATCGGGCCCGCCGCGAACGCGCCCGCCAGCACGGTGAAGCCGATGGCGAGGCCGTAGCTGTCGTTGCCGGCCGTGTCGCGGCTCGTGGCCACGTTGAGCACGACGAGCACGAGCGCGAACGTGAACAGCAGCTCGAGCAGGAAGAACTCGGGCAGCGTCGCGCTCGGGTTCGGCGCGACGCGCAGCGGGCGGTTCAGCACGACCGCGACCAGCAGCGACGCCGCGACCGAGCCCAGGATCTGCGCCAGCATGTACGGCCCGACCTCGCTCGCGGGCATCTTGCCGCGCATCCACACGGCCAGCGTCACGGCCGGGTTGTAGTGCGCGCCCGAGACGTGGCCGCCCATGTAGACCATCACCATCAGCATCGAGGCGATGCCGAGCGGGGCCAGCTCCGGATGGTTGCTGATGACCGTCAGGCCGATGGTGAGGACCAGGAAGAAGGTGCCGATGAACTCGGTGAGCAGCTTGGGCATGGGGGCCGGGGAGGGGAAGCGCCGAAACTAGGAGCGGCGCGCTCCCCGAAACCACCCCGCACCCGAACGCAGCGACGCCCCTGGCACGTCGTGCCGGGGGCGTCGTTGGGCGGTGCCCTCTCTGCAGCGCGGGCGAGCCCGCCTCCGCATCACCGCCGTGCGCCCCGTTTCCTGGTCGTCGCGGGGCGCGGGCAGAGCGTACGACGCGCGGCTGCTCACCCGGAAGCCCACTCGGTGTTCAATGCCTGCCGGCGAGCCGGGGCGGACGGCCCTGGGCGGCGCGTCTAGTTTCCGGCTCCGCTCTCCCCCACGCGATGACTCTGAGCATGACCGGTTTCGGCCATGGAACGCACGCCGACGGCCCCGCCGAAGCGGCCGTCGAGGTGCGGACCGTCAACGGCCGCGGGGCCGACGTGACCGTGCGCCTCCCACGCGCGCTCGCGGCCCACGAGAGCGACGCCGCGGCCGTCGTCCGCGAGCGGATCGGGCGCGGCACGGCGACGGTCACGGTGACCGTCGAGAGCACGGCCACGGCGGGCACGCTGCGCGTCGACGCCGGGGCCGTGCGCGCCATCGCGGACACGCTGCGGGCCGTCCGCGACGTCGCCGGGCTGACGGCGCGCGAGGCCCCGATTACGCTCGACGCGC
>JAYWIE010000671.1:0-6318 GCA_043789155.1 Rubricoccaceae bacterium
GCGCGTCCGCGTGACGCTGAAGCTCAACGTCACCGACACGTCTCGCGTGCGGCACCTCATGGAGCACTACGACTACCGCATCGTCGCCGTGTTCGACGAGCAGCAGGACGACCTCGAGGAGCGCGCCGCCGCCTTCTTCAAGTTCCTGGAGGTGTAGACGGATGCCCGCGCCCGGTGCCTTCTCCGACCGGTCGGTGGGCGATGTGTCCTCGCAGAACGGTCGGTGGGCGTAGGGCCGCAGCATGCTGTGGTCCTACCGAGCGCCAGCGTTTGTCACGTGCGTCGCGTCTCCCCAGCCCACACGTCAGCCATGCCGTCCCAGGCCTTCCACGCGCTCGCGCTCGTCGCCGCCGCCCGGACGGCCGCGCACGCCTCGCGCCACATCGCCGACCGCCGCGCCGGCCTCGACGCCTCGGAGCAGCAGACCAGCCGTACCGCCACGGCCGTCCTCCAGGACGCCCTCCGGAGCCTCGCCGTCGCGCTCGTGCGCCTCCGCGTGCGCGCCGCCGCACCCGACCCCGCGGACCCGACGGCCGCGCTCGTCCAGGCCTTCGAGGGCCGCCTCGTGCTCGACGACGTCGCCCGGGCCGCGCGCCTCGCCCACCAGGCGCTGCTGAGCCTGTACCCGGCCGTCGACGCCAAGACCGTCGAGCATGCCCGCCGCCTCGCCCTCGACGCCGAGGCCTGCGCGACGTCAGACGCGCCCGAGGCGGCCGGCGTCGCCCGCGACCTCGCGGCATGGCTGGACCGCTTCGCAGATTCCGGGGCGTCCTGACGGAAAACGCCGACGGTTTTGCCCTACGTTTCGGCGTGCGTCGGCAGGCCGGGGTGAGGCTGCGGGCCGGCGCGCGTCACCCGGCGTGCCGTCCACCCGCGGCCGCGCACCCGACATCGCCATGCTCAAGCCGCGCACGATCGGCCTGCTCCTCGTCGCCTCGGCCGGCGTCGCGCAGGCCCAGCCCTCCGTCCGCCCCGTTCTGACGCGCGCCGAGGCGCAGAGCCTCTCCCGAGACCCGAGCGCCGTCCTCGCCGACCCGGCGGCTGTCACCGCCATCGCCGCGTTCGTCGCGCCGCTTCAGCAGCACGCGCCACGGGACTCAGGCGGCGGCGCGATCGGGGCCCTCTTCGACGCGCTGCCCGCGTCGCTCATGGTACCCGTCGAGGTGTCGGGCACGCTGCTGTGGGTGAGCGTCGCGACGGACATTCCCGAGGACGCCTACCCGCACGAGATGGGAGCCGGCAGCGAGCTTGCCATCGGCCGCTACGTCGTCCACGGCGATGCCGAGCCCCTGACGAGCGCCGAGGCCGTCTGCCCGGCGGACGGGCGCGGCTACCGCGTCTGGGACGTCGCCGGCGTCGGCCCGGTCGAGGGCTGCGTGACGCCCGGCGAGTAGGGGAGAGGGGGGCGGATCGGGCACCGAAACAGGCCTCGCGGGCGTTCTATCCGGGTCACAGAAACGCCCCTTTCGGCCGTATCTTTCACGGTTCGACAGTCCCCCGACCCCGACCTGATGCCCGACCAGACAACGCCCACAGACCCGACACAGGCCCTCGCCCCGCTCGGCACCGACAGCCTGCCCGACACGCTCGGCGATGGTGCACCGGCCGAGCCCGCTGTCTCAGAGCCTGCCCCCGCGGAGGCGGGGGGCCGCGGCGACTACGGGGCCTCCAACATCCAGGTCCTCGAGGGCCTCGAGGCCGTCCGCAAGCGCCCCGCGATGTACATCGGCGACGTCGGCGTGCGCGGGCTGCACCACCTCGTCTACGAGGTCGTGGACAACTCGATCGACGAGGCGCTCGCGGGCTACTGCTCCAACATCGCCGTCACGATCCACGACGACAACTCGGTGTCCGTCTCGGACGACGGCCGCGGCATCCCCGTCGGGATGATGGAGAAGGAGCAGAAGCCCGCCGTCGAGGTCGTGATGACCGTGCTGCACGCCGGCGGCAAGTTCGACAAGGACACCTACAAGGTCTCGGGCGGGCTCCACGGCGTCGGCGTGAGCTGCGTCAACGCGCTCTCGGACCGCCTCGACGTCGAGGTCCGCCGCGACGGCGGCGTCTACGCGATGGCCTTCGAGAAGGGCGACACCGTGGACGCGCTCGTGCGCACGCGCGACATGACGGCCGCCGAGACGACCGGCACGACGGTCCGCTTCCTGCCCGACGCGACCATCTTCACCGAGTCCGTCTACCGCTTCGACACGCTCGCGTCGCGCATGCGCGAGCTCGCCTACCTCAACCGCGGCATTACGGTGACGCTCTCGGACGAGCGCGAGGAGGACGCGGCGCTCCGGACCGAGACGTACCACTCCGAGGGCGGCCTCGCCGAGTTCGTCGCCTACCTCGACGAGGCGCGCGAGTCGCTGTTCGACGGCGAGATCGCGCTCGAGGACGAGACCGGCGAGGTGCCCGTCGCGCTGGCCATGCGCTACAACACGGGCTACCAGGAGAACGTCCTCTCGTTCGTCAACAACATCAACACGCACGAGGGCGGGACGCACGTCTCGGGCTTCCGCCGCGCCCTGACGCGCACGCTCAAGGCGTACGCCGACGGCTCGGGCCTGCTCAAGAACGCCAAGGTCGAGCTCTCGGGCGAGGACTTCCGCGAGGGCCTCACGGCCGTGCTGTCCGTCAAGGTGCAGGAGCCGCAGTTCGAGGGCCAGACCAAGACCAAGCTCGGCAACGGCGACGTCGCCGGGGCCGTCGAGAGCCTCGTGGCCGCGCGCCTCCAGGAGTGGCTGGACGACCACCCCAAGGAGGCCCGGATCGTCGTGAACAAGGTCATCCTCTCGGCCCAGGCCCGCACGGCCGCGCGCCGCGCGCGCGAGCTCGTCCAGCGCAAGTCCGCCTTCGGCGGCGGCGGCCTCCCGGGCAAGCTCGCCGACTGCGCCAGCAAGGACGCCTCGGAGTCTGAGCTGTACCTCGTCGAGGGCGACTCGGCCGGCGGCTCGGCCAAGCAGGCCCGCGACCGCCACTTCCAGGCGATCCTGCCGCTGCGCGGCAAGATCCTCAACGTCGAGAAGGCGCGCCTCGAGCGCATCCTCGAGAACGAGGAGATCAAGAACATCGTGATCGCGCTCGGCGTCGGCCTGAGCGGCAACCCGGACGACTTCAACGCGGACAAGCTCCGCTACCACAAGGTCGTCCTGATGACGGACGCCGACGTCGACGGGGCGCACATCCGGACGCTCCTGCTGACGTTCATCTACCGCCACCTGCGGCCGCTGCTCGAGTCCGGCTACATCTACATCGCCCTCCCGCCGCTCTACCGCGCCAAGAAGGGCGCGCACGAGATCTACGCCTGGACCGACGAGCAGCTCCAGGCCGCCATCCTCGAGGTCGGCAACGGCTCGAACCGCGGCGTCGGCGTGCAGCGCTACAAGGGCCTCGGCGAGATGAACCCCGAGCAGCTCTGGTCCACGACGATGAACCCCGAGAACCGGATGCTCCAGCAGGTCACCATCGACGACGCCGCGGCTGCGGACCGGACCTTCTCGACGCTCATGGGCGACGCCGTCGAGCCGCGGCGCAAGTTCATCGAGCGCAACGCCAAGTACGCCACCATCGACACCTAGGCGGCAGGCTCTGCTCCCACCAGCCCCCCCACGCCGTGCCCGTCTCCCCCCAACCCGACGACGCAGGAGCCCGGGACACCGAGGCGCGCTGCCCCGTGTGCGACGCGCCCGCGCCCCACGTCCACCTGGTGCGGGAGATGATGTTCGGCACGCGGGCCCCGTTCCGGTACGGCGAGTGCCCGGCGTGTGGTCTGCTGTGGCTGCTCGACGTCCCGGACGATCTCTCGCCCTTCTACCCGCCGAACTACTACGCCTTCGGGGTTGCCGAGAGCCGCCGGCCAACCGGCGTGCGGGGGTGGATGCGGCGCGCCAAGCTCACCCACGCGCTCGGGCATGCGACGCTCGCCGGGGCCGTGCTCGAGACGCTGCGACCAGCCCCACCGCTCACGAGGACGCTCGAGTGGATGAAGGCGGCCGGCGTAGGGCTGGAGAGCCGCATCCTGGATGTCGGCTGCGGGCAGGGGAAGGACCTCTGCGAACTCGCCAACGCAGGCTTCCAGAACGTCACGGGGCTGGACCCGTTCATCGCCGGCGACATCGAGTACTCCAACGGAGTCCGGATTCGGAAGGGGGCCCTGGGCGACGTCGCCGGTCCGTTCGACCTCGTGATGTGCCACCACGCGCTGGAGCACATGGACGCCCCGCTGGACCAGATGCGGGCCATGGCCGCGCTCCTCGCGCCGGCCGGGACGCTCCTGATCCGGATCCCCCTCGCAGATTCGCTCGCGTGGGAGCGCTACGGCACCGACTGGGTGCAGCTGGACGCACCGCGCCACCTCTTCCTGCACACGCGCAAGAGCATGGCCCACCTCGAACGGAAGGCCGGGCTCCGCGAGGACGCCGTGGTCTATGACAGCAGCGGGTTCGGATTCTGGGGCAGCGAGCTGTACCGCCGCGGGATGCAGCTCCAGTCGCCCGATGAAGCGCTGGACCACGCCGGCCGCCCCGTCCTCAGCGACGACGAGCTGGCCGCGTTCGAGCGCGTGGCCGACGACGCCAATCGCGACGCCCGCGGCGACCAGGCCGCCTTCTACCTCCGCCGCGCATGACGGACGCCCCCGACCTCTCCATCGTCGTGCCTGTCTTCGACGAGGCCGAAAGCCTGCCCGAACTCGCGGACCGCATCCGCGCCGCGATGGCCGCCGGCGGCCTCACGTTCGAGGTCTGGCTCGTCGACGACGGCTCGCGCGACGGGTCGTGGGACGTCATCGAACGCGTGCACGCCGATGACAGCCGCTTCCGCGGCCTCCGCTTCCGCCGCAACTACGGCAAGAGCGCCGCGCTCGCCGCCGGCTTCGGCCGCGCGACCGGCCGCTGCGTCGCGACGCTGGACGCCGACCTGCAGGACGACCCGGCCGAGCTGCCGGCGATGGTGGCGCGCCTCGACGCCGGGGCGGACCTCGTCTCGGGCTGGAAGCAGACGCGTAACGACCCGCTCGAGAAGACCATCCCGAGCCGCTTCTTCAACGGCGTCACCCGCTGGATGTCCGGCATCCCGCTCCACGACTTCAACAGCGGCATCAAGGCGTACCGCAGCGAGGTCGTCAAGTCGGTCCGCGTCTACGGCGAGCTGCACCGCTACATCCCGCTGCTGGCCAAGTGGGAGGGCTACGACCGCATCGAGGAGCAGGTCGTGCAGCACCACGCCCGCAAGTACGGAACCACGAAGTTCGGCCTCGAGCGCTACCTCCGCGGCTTCCTGGACCTCATCACGGTCGTCTTCCTCACCCGCTTTGCAAGACGCCCGATGGTCTTCTTCGGCGGCCTCGGGACGCTCTCGTTCATCGCCGGCTTCGGCATCCTGGCGTGGCTCAGCGTCGCCAAGCTGTTCTTCGGCGAGCCCATCGGCGACCGCCCGCTGCTGACGCTCGGCACGACGATGCTGCTGCTCGGCGCGCAGTCGTTCCTGACGGGCCTGCTCGGCGAGATGATCGTGCGGCCCGAAATGGAGGACGCGGCGCGCTTCGACGTTCGCGCCGAGACGGGCGAGGTGGGCGAGCCTGTCGAAGCGTTCGCCGGGGCCCGCCCGCGCGTCCGCGCCTGAGCTAGAAGCCGCCCTCGAAGTCGGGCAGGCGGGGCTCGTCGACGAACGGCCCGGCGTAGCCGTCGCCCGTGGGCGCGAACGCGGCCCAGACGGCCTCGACGCCCTCGACGAGCTCCCGGACGTCGGCCGCGGTGTGGTCGGCCGAGACGCTGAGGCGGAAGCGCTGCTCGGACGTCGCCACGGCCGGGTACTCGACGTGGTTCACGAACAGGTCGCGGTCGTGGAAGGCGTGTGCCGCGGCGCGGATGTCCATCCCGAGCGGCACCTTCAGGGCGACGATGGCCGAGTCGTCCTGCGGGACGTCGTGGCCGAGCGCGCGGACGCCGTCGGTGAGCTGCTTCGCGTTGCGCATGAGCTGCGCGTGGCGCTCGGGCTCGGTCTCGAGCAGGTCGAGCCCGGCGAGCACGGCCGCGAGCGTCGGCGGCGGCAGCGACGCGCTGAAGAAGTAGCTCCGCGAGAAGAGGCGCAGGTAGGTCGCCATCTCGTGGCTGCACGCGACGAAGCCGCCCGAGACGGCGAACGACTTCGAGAACGTCCCCACGACGACGTCGATGTCGCGCTCGACGCCGTACTTGACCGCCGAGCCGCGCCCGCCCGGCCCGGCGACGCCCGTGCCGTGCGCGTCGTCCAGCACCACGACCGCGCCGTGCTTTTTGGCGACGGGCACGATGAGGTCCAGCGGGGCCGGGTCGCCCT
>JAYWIE010000672.1:0-1811 GCA_043789155.1 Rubricoccaceae bacterium
GAGACGCCCCAGCGGGGCGTCTCTACGACAACGCACCGACGTCCTCCGGCGACGACGGGCCGGCGGCGAGCAGCGCCTCGGCCGCAAAGGCGTCGCCCTCGGCCGGGATGTTCAGCTCGCCCTCCCAGCGCGCCATCACGGCCGTCGCGAGGCAGTTGCCGACGAGGTTGACCGTCGTGCGCGCCATGTCCATCAGCTCGTCCACGGCGAGGATGATCGTGATGCCGGCCAGCGGCAGGCCGAACGCGGCGAGCGTGCCCGAGAGGATCACGAGGCTCGCGCGGGGCACGGCGGCGACGCCCTTGGACGTCAGCATCAGCGTGAGCATCATGCCGAGCTGCGTGCCCCACGAGAGCTCGATGCCCGCCGCCTGCGCGACGAACACGGACGCGAGCGCGAGGTAGAGCGTGCTGCCGTCGAGGTTGAACGAGTAGCCGGTCGGCATCACGAACGAGACGATGCGGCGCGGCACGCCGAAGGCCTCCATGCGCTGCATCGCGAGCGGGAGGGCCGCGTCCGAGCTCGTCGTCGTGAAGGCGATGAGGGCGGGCTCGCGGACCTGCTTCAGGAAGCGCAGCACGGGGATCCGGGCGACCAGCGCGACGGGCAGAAGCGCGACGAGCGCGAAGACGAGCAGCGCGCCGTAGAGCGTGACCACGAGCAGCAGCAGCGGCTTCAGCACGGCGAGCCCGCTGTGCGCGACCGTCACCGCGAGCGCGGCCCCGACGCCGATCGGGACGTAGAGCATCACGAGCCCGACGAGCTTGAACATCGTCTCGGCCAGGCCCTCGGTGAAGGCGAGGAAGGCCGCCTTCGGCTTGCCCGGCACCTGGCTCAGCGCGACGCCGAACAGCAGCGAGAAGAACACGATCTGCAGCACGTTGTTGGTCGCGAGCGCGTCGAAGACGGACGTCGGGACGATGTCGCGGACGTGGTCCTGCCAGCCCTTGGGCTTGGCGAGGACGGGGCCGGACGAGACGTTGCCGAGGCTGTCGAGGCGGGCCTGCTCGCGGAAGACGCGCGCGCGCTGCGCGGCGACGGCCGCCGCGCCCGTCGCGCTCTCGCCAGACGCGCCCTCGCCCGGTGCGGCGACGCCCGGTGCGGCGACGCCCGATCCGGCGCTCGCGTCCGAGGCCGAGTCGATAGCCGCGCCCGTCGCCGCTGCACCCGCCGCTCCTGCGCCGCCCGCGGCGACGAGGCTGTCCAGCCGCGCCGTCGCCGCGCCGACCGTGAGGCGCTGCGCGGCGAGGACGCTGTCCGGCACGCCCGTCTTGGCCTCGGCCGAGACCAGGGCAGCCCGTAGTGCGGGGCTGTCGCCGGGGCGGACGAGGTTGACGGCCGCGAGGCCGACGAAGAGGGCGACCGTCGTGACGATCTCGAAGTAGAGGATCGAGCGGAACGCGAGCCGGCCGACCTTCTTCAGGTCGTCGCCGTGGCCGGCGATGCCGATCACGAGCGTCGCGAAGAGGATCGGGCCGATGATCATCTTGATCCCGCGGACGAACAGGTCCGAGAGGATCTTGAGGTCCGCGCCGTCGAAGCCGGGCGTGTCCGGCCCCTGCCCGGGGAAGAGGAAGCCGACGAGCACGCCGGCCGCCATGCCGATAAAGATCCAGTGCGTGAACGAGAGCCGGCGGAGGCCGCGGCGCGCGGGCGGGCCCGGCGCGGCGGCGGTGTCGGGGGCGGGCGGCGTCATTCGGGGCGGGGCGCGTGAACGGGGCGTCAAGCTACGCGACCCGCGGCGGCCGTCAGCGGCGGGGCGCGATGCGCCAGAGCTCGCCCGCGTCCTCGTCCGTCACGACGAACAGCGC
>JAYWIE010000673.1:0-1810 GCA_043789155.1 Rubricoccaceae bacterium
GCCTCGACGTCGCCCGTCACCGGGACGTCCCCGACGTCTGCGGTGACGGCGAGCAGGCGGGTGAAGGCCTCGGCTCCGCGCGCGTCGGGCGTCATCGCGTAGAGCGCCTCCCGGAGCGCGCGCGGCCCCTCGGCCGCCCCGACGCGCCCGCCGTTGCGCGCGACGCCGGCGTCGGACGGGAAGCCGACGAGCGCGACGCGCGTCGCGCCGCTCACAGACGTCTGGCGTGCGAGCCACCGGCCGAGGCGCGGGTCGTCGGGGTGCGAGGCCGGCGCGGCGACGCCGTGCGGGCGAAGCGGAGAGTGAGACATCAGAGCAGAGGGCGTGTCCCAGCCGCGCAGACACGACGTCCACGCATCTGAGACGTCCCCTCTCAGGTCCGGGTTTACCCGGCTCGGGGAGAGGGACAGGGTGAGGGGGGAGCCACGAGCAGACAGACCCGAAGGCCGGCAAGGTCGCGCCTTCCCCGCGATTTCCCGCCGCGCGCGCGCCCGCTCGGCTACTCTGCCGTCTCGCCTCACAGGTGCCGGATGCTCCGCGACCAGACCCTCGCCGTCCTCGGGACGGGCAACATCGGCCGCGCGCTGCTCGGCGGCCTGCTGCGCGGCGGCGACATCCCGGCCGAGCGCCTCCGCGCGACGCGCCGCAACCCCCTCCAGCTCGACGACCTCCGCGCGGCCCTGCCCGGCGTGACGGTCTCGGCCGACAACGCCGAGGCCGTCCGCGGCGCGAGCATCGTCGTGGTGTCGGTGAAGCCGCAGAACGCGGCCGAGCTCTTCTCCGGCGTCGCCGCGCACATCGCCCCGGGCACGCTCGTCCTCTCGACGCTCGCCGGCGTCACGACGGAGCGCATCGCGGACGCGCTCGGGCAGCCGCTGCCGGTCGTGCGGGCCATGCCCAACACGCCGGCGCTCGTTGACGAGGGCGCGACGGCCATCTGCGCCGGCGCGCACGCGACCGAGGCGCACCTCGCGCTCGCCCGCGACGTCTTCGCCGCCGTCGGCATCGTCGAGTTCGTCCAGGAGCCGCTCATGGACGCCGTGACGGGCCTCTCGGGCAGCGGCCCGGCCTACGTCTTCATGGTCATCGAGGCCCTCACCGACGCCGGCGTAAAGCAGGGCCTGCCGCGCGCGGTCGCGCTCAAGCTCTCGGCACAGACGGTCCTCGGGGCCGCAAAGCTCGTCCTCGAGACGGCCCGCCACCCGGCCATCCTCCGCGACGAGGTCACGACACCCGGCGGCACGACCATCGCCGCCGTCGCCGAGCTCGAGCGCCACGGCCTGCGGACGATGCTCATCGACGCCGTCGCCACGGCGACCGCCCGCAGCCGCGAGCTCGGACAGTAACTGCAGGTTCGGGGTTCGAGGGTTCGAAGGGACACGTCCACGCACCGATCTGGCCATGCCCGCTCTCGACACGTCCGGTCCGCTCACGCTCGGCATTCTCGGCGGCGGCCAGCTCGCGCGGATGACGGCCCAGGCCGCGATCCGCCTCGGCATCCGCGTCCGCATCCTCACCGACGCCGCGAGCGGTCCGGAGGCCGCATTCGGTGACGTAACGGTCGGGGACTGGACGAATGCGGATGTCCTGCATGCGTTTGCGGCCGGCTGCTCGGCCGTTACGTGCGAGAGCGAGTGGGCCCCAGCGGAGGCCTTCGCCGCCGCAGCGCCGGACGTCCCGCTGTGGCCGTCGCCGGCGACGCTCGTCACGATCCGTCACAAGGGGCGTCAGCGCGACGCCCTCGCTGCGGCCGGCCTGCCGCAGCCGCGCTACGTCCGCGCCGCGACGCTCGCCGAGGCGCAGGCGGCCG
>JAYWIE010000674.1:0-1809 GCA_043789155.1 Rubricoccaceae bacterium
GTACGTGTCCGAGATTGGCGCGGGCGCGGGCCTTCTGAATGCGGTTTAAGGGTTGACGTTTGATGTTTGACCGTCTTAAACCTCAAAACTCAAACCTTAGACATTAAACCTTAGACATTAAACCGCATTTCCCGATGCTCTACCGCTCGACCGCCGACCCCGCGCACCGCGCGACCTTCCGCGAGGCCGTCCTCGCCGGGACGCCGCCGTCCCGTGCCGATGGCACGGGCGGCGGGCTGTACGTGCCCGCGACGCCGCCGGCGCTGCCGCCCGGCTTCGCCGACGGCCTCGCCGAGCGCCCGCTCGAGGAGACGGCACTCGCCCTCGCCCGCACGTTCATCGGCCCCGACGACGTCTCGGACGGTGACCTCCGCGCGGCCGTCCGCCATACGCTCGCGTTCCCGCTGCCGGTCGTGACGCCCGAGCCGGGGCTGAGCCTGCTCGAGCTCTTCCACGGCCCGACGCTGGCCTTCAAGGACGTCGGGGCGCGGTTTCTGGCAGCCATGCTCGGCCTGTTCGCGGACCCGGCGCGCGAGACCGTCGTGCTCGTCGCGACATCGGGCGACACGGGCGGGGCCGTCGCGGCCGGGCTCCACGGGACGCCCGGCGTGTCGGTGGTGGTGCTGTACCCCGAGGGCCGCGTGAGCCCGCTCCAGGAGGCGCAGTTCGCCACGCTCGGCGGCAACGTCCACGCGCTGCGCGTCGCGGGCGCGTTCGACGACTGCCAGCGCCTCGTCAAGGCCATGTTCGCCGACGGGGCTCTGCGCGAGGCCGTCGCGCTGACGTCGGCCAACTCGATCTCGGTCGCGCGGCTGGTGCCGCAGACGTTCTACTACGGCGCGCTCGCGCGGCACGTCGCGCAGGCGGCCGCTCCGGGCCAGCCCGCGCCGGCCGTCGTGGTGCCGTCGGGCAACGTCGGCAACCTCACGGCCGGGCTGCTCGCGCGGCGCGCGGGCCTGCCGCTCGGGCGCTTCGTCGCCGCGACCAACGCCAACGCGCTCCTGCCCGACGTCCTCGGCGGGATGCCGTTCGTCCCGCGCCCGTCGCGGCGGACGCTCTCGACGGCGATGGACGTCGGCGACCCGTCCAACCTCGCGCGCCTCGTGGACCTCTACGGCTCGCCGGCCGCGCTCGCCAAATACGTCGACGCCGTCTCGGTGTCGGACGCCGAGACCGAGGACGCGATGCGCGGCCTGTTCGAGCGGACCGGCTACGTGGCCGACCCGCACACGGCCGTCGGCGTGGCGGCGTGGGCGCGCGTGCGGCGGCCCGGCGAGCAGGGCGTCGTGCTCGCGACGGCCCACCCGGCCAAGTTTCCCGACGAGGTCGCGCGCGTGCTCGGGGCTGCGCCGGCGACGCCCGAGCGCCTCGCCCGCCTCGCCGGCCGCCCGGTCCTCTCCGAGGACCTCGCGCCCGACGTGGCCGCGCTGCGGGCGTGGCTCGTCTCCCGGTTCGGATAGCGCCCGGATCGCCGGCCGAAGCCGGTCTATTCGGCCGGCCGGCCGGCGTCGCGCATGGCCTCGAGCGCGCCGACGTCGACCGTCCGCAGCGCGGCCTCGATGGCGTCGTCGCTGACGTCGGTGCCGGTCACGGTGACGAGAAAGCGGTCGGCGACGCTGAGGCTGAACTCGCCATCGCGGGCGGCGGTGTCGTAGGTGCGGTAGCCGCGGCTGCCGCCCATCGTGACCGTCTTCTCGTAGCCGTCGGCCGTCTCGCGGTCGACCTCGGCCAGGGTCCACGCGGCTCCCATCATGGCCGTTGAGGGCAGCGCGCCGCCGTCCATGATCTTGATCTGGATGCGGGGCGCGC
>JAYWIE010000675.1:0-1808 GCA_043789155.1 Rubricoccaceae bacterium
GTTGAAGCCGCCGATGACGTGGACGGAGGCCGGCGCGGGCCGGCCGGTCGCGAGGCTGTAGCGGAAGGTCACGACGGGCTCGGTGACGGCCTCGACCACGAGCGCGCGGCCGCAGTCGCCGGCGGCGGCGTCGGTGAGAAGCGTGTACGGCACGAGGGCGAGGCCGCCCGTGCGGGCCGCGAGGACGACGCGCCCGTCGCCGACGTCTTCGGCGTCGACGTCGGGCGAGGCGCACCACGCGGCGGCCGCACCCGGCCCGAGCAGGTCCGCGACGACGAGCGTGTCCGCCTGTCCGGCGACGAGGTGCACGACGGGCGCGACGGCCTCGGCCGGGCGCGCGCCGGGTGCCCGCGGGCCGGCGGGCACGTCGAGGGCGTCGCCGGGTGAACCCGGACCGGGGCGGGACGCGGTGCAGCCCGCCGCGGCGAGCAGGACGAGCAGCAGTCGGCGGTCGGGCATAAGGTCGGGGTTATCCCGGCGGCGCGGAGAACGGGCGCGGCGAAGGTACGGGGGGCGTCCCGCCGTCGCATCCCCGAGACGCCGCAGGGGCCACCGCGCGCGGGCGACGCCTGCGGCGCTACTCCGGCGGCGCCCGGCGGAGGGATTTCGTCTGCGACCGCTGCTTCTTGGCCTCGACGCGCCGCCGCCGCGAGGCCTTCGTCGGCTTCGTCGCCGTGCGCGGCACGACGGGGCGGTTCTGCTCGACGAGGCGGCGGCGCAGCTCCTCGACCGCCATCGCCTTGTTGCGGAACTGCGACGGCGTCGCCCGCGACGTCACGCGGAGGCCGCTCGGGCGGTGCGTCAGGCGCACGCCCGTCTCGACCTTGTTGGCCCGCTGCCCGCCCTTGGTGCCCGCGCGCAGCGTCTCGACGTCGCACTCGGCCAGCAGGCCCTCGTCGGTGTCGGGGATCGGGGTCATGGCGGGCGCGGGGGGACCGCCGAGACGCGGCCGCCCCGGCGGTAGGTTCCGCCCGACGCCCGCCCGCCCCGATGACCGCGCCCCTCGCCCCGACGACCACGGCCGCCGAGACGGCCTACCTCGGCCTCGTCCGCCGCGTGCTCGACACGGGCGTCCGCACGGCGAACCGGACGGGGACGGACACGCTCGCGGTCTTCGGCGAGCACTACGCCGTCGACCTCGCCGAGGGCTACCCGCTGCTGACGACCAAGAAGGTCGCCTTCCGGGCGATGCTCCACGAGACGCTGTGGTACCTCTCGGGCGAGGACCACGTCCGCGACCTGCGCCGGCACACGGCGATCTGGGACGCCTGGGCGACGCCCGCCGGCGACCTCGAGACGGCCTACGGCCGCTTCTGGCGGCGCTTCCCGGTCCCCGCCGCCGACGCTGCCCTCGGCGGCGAGGCCTGGGCCGACGCGGCGCACGCGAACGTCCGCCGGGAGGCCGACGGGTCGCTGTCGTTCGACCAGATCGGCTACGTCCTCGACACGCTCCGCCGCGACCCGGCAAGCCGCCGGCTCGTCGTGAGCGCGTGGCACCCGGCCAACGCCGCCGTGAGCCGCCTGCCGCCGTGCCACTACTCGTTCTGCTTCAACGTCACGCCCGGGGCTGACGGCGAGCCGGGCCGGCTCAACTGCCACCTCACGCAGCGCTCGGCGGACCTCGCGCTCGGCGTCCCGTTCAACCTCGCCTGCTACGCGCTGCTCACGCACGTCGTCGCCGGGCTCGCGGGCCTGCGCCCGGGCCGCTTCGCCCACTCGCTCGTCGACGCCCACGTCTACCTCGACCACGTCGACGGCCTCCGCGAGCAGCTCGAGCGCACGCCCGCGCCCGCGCCGACGCTCCGCAT
>JAYWIE010000676.1:0-6272 GCA_043789155.1 Rubricoccaceae bacterium
TGCTCGCGATCTCGGCGCACAAGTTCGACGGCCCGAAGGGCATCGGCGCGCTCTACGTCCGCCGCCGCGGGCCCAACGTGCGGCTCGCGCCGCTCCACAACGGCGGGATGCAGGAGGACGGCCTGCGCGCGGGCACGCTCAACGTCCCGGCCATCGTCGGCATGGGCACCGCGGCGACGCTCGCGCGGCGCGGCCTCGCGGCCGAGAACGCTCGCCAGACGGCCCTCCGCGACCGCTTCGAGGCCGGCCTCACGGCGGCCGTCCCGACGGCTCGCGTCGTGGCGCAGGAGGCGGACCGCCTCCCGAACACGTCGTACGTCCTCTTCGAGGGCGTGCGGGCAGGTGACCTGCTGCCGGCCCTCCACGGCCTCGCCGCCTCGACGGGCGCGGCCTGCCAGACGACGGCCCAGCAGCCGAGCCACGTCCTGACGGCGATGGGCTACTCGGACGACGAGGCCTTCTCGGCCGTCCGCTTCTCGCTCGGCCGCCCCTCGACCGCCGCCGACGTCGACGCGGCCGTGGCGCAGGTCGCCGAGGCCGTCCGATCCGTCCGCCACCGCCTCGCGGCGTGACGGGTTGAGGAGCGACGTGTGTGATAGTTTCACTTGACGACCTTCAATAACAAGAATATGTCATCCCGGACGTGATCCGGGATCTGCCTTTTGGCATTCGCCGACGTAGAGAAGAGACGAAAGGCAGATCCCGGATCACGTCCGGGATGACCAGTAGGGAGGTTGGCGTCAGGTTCCGCCCGGTGCCCGGTAGGCTATCGCCCGTCGTCCCGTCGTTCGCGCGTCCAACTAGGCACTGCCATGACCGACTCCGGCCTCATCGTCAACCGCGTCGCGCAGAGCGCCATCGAGACGCTGGACCTCGCCGCCATCGTCGGCCCGCTCGACGTCTGCGCGCTGGACCTCGCGCCGATGCTGCACCGCGGGCTCGTCGTGCGCGAGAAGGAGTTCCGGGCGGCTGTCGCCGCGCTCGACGCCGGCGTCTTCGCCGGCCGCGACGTCGCCCTCCTCGTGCCGGCCGATGCGCTCGTGCCGGCGTGGGCCGTGATGCTCGTCGCGCTGCGTGTTGCGACGGCCGCGGCGAGCGTCGCCGTGGCGAGTGTCGCCGAGCGCCGGGCCGCGCTGGCGGCCGAGCGCATTCGGGCCTACGACTGGTCCGCACACACCGGCCACCCGGTCGTGGTCAAGGGCTGCGGCACGGGCGAGGTCCCGCTCGACGCCTTCGCGCAGGCGACGCTCGCGCTGAGCCGCCACGCGTCGCGCGTGATGTTCGGCGAGCCGTGCTCGGCCGTGCCCGTCTGGCGGGCCGCGGCACCGCGCGCAGCTGCACCTCACGCGGCCGCCCCGCCGCAGCGCGCGGCACCGGTCGCTGCGGGCCCACCGCGCGCCTGAGCGCCCGGTTCGGTGAAGACGGTCGGCGCGGAGAACCGGCGCGCGCGAGGTGGCGTGTACCGTTCGCACATATCCCGCTCCGATGCCGACGTCGGTCCTCCTGCTCGCCGCGCTTGTCGCCGTCACGGTCGCCCCGGCCGCGCAGGGCGTTGCGCCGTCGCTCACCGGCGAGGTCGGGACGTGGGAGCTGATAGACGCCGCGGACACGCCCGGCACCGACACGCCCATCTTCGTCCGGATGACGTTCACGGGCCGCAGCATGAAGACCGTCGCCGTCTTCCTCGATCCCGACGACGGCGAGCTCTCGGCCCGCGTCACCGACGACGCCTACATCACGTCCAACGGGCAGCTCGTCGTCCGCGCGCCCGGCTCGACGACCGTCCTCGACGTCTCGCGCGCCACCGACGACGTCGGGGCGGACGTGCTCGTGGTGCACGACCTGCGCGTCGGGACGCGGCTGCGGCTGCGCCCGGCGGACCCGGCCGGCGGCCTGGACCCGGCGCTCGTCGGCGCGTGGGCCGGGCAGGACCAGGCCAGCACGTGGACGTTCCGCTTCGAGCCCGACGGCCGCTCGTTCGTCCGACGCGGCGGTCAGGACAGCGACCACGAGGAGCCGTATACCGTCGCCGGCCCGTACCTTCTGATTGACCAGGACACGTACCGATTTACATTTGCGTCGGGCCGGCTGATGCTGACCGACGACACCGACACGATCGAGCTCTCCCGCGTGGCGTACGATCCGCCCCGGACGCCCCGTTGACATCCCGCACCTCACCCTTTCTCCACGAATGACCATGTCCCGCGCGCTCTTCGCCCTTCCCGCCGCCTGCCTGCTCGTCGTCCCCGTCGGCGCGAAGGCGCAGTCGCAGCAGTCCCCCGGCGTCCCGATGTCGGCCCCGGTCTCGGCCGCCATCGACCCCGCGCTCGTCGGCGAGTGGGAACTGCTCGAGGTCGAGCGCCTCGGCACCATCGACGACTTCGGCGCGGCCGTGGACGAGATGAACGTCGAGTTCAGCGTCGACGGCGGCGCGCACGTCATGCTCGAGATCGAGCAGGACCGCGACACGATGGCCCGCGAGCGCACGTTCCACTTCACGACGCTCGACGGCCGCATTGTGCCGGACCAGGGCGCGCCCGTGGCCTACGAGGTCATCGGGCAGGACGACATCCGCCTGACGACGCCGGACGGCCTCGTCGTCCACCTGCACCGCGCCTCGGCCGACGTCGCGCAGCGCTAGCCCGTGACGGTCCGACTCGACGGCCGCGTCGCGCTCGTCACCGGCGCGAGCCGCGGCATCGGGCGCGCCCTCGCCCGGCACCTCGCCGCGAGCGGCGCAGACGTCGGCGTCCACTACGGGCAGGACCAGACGGCCGCCGAGGCGCTCGCCCGCGAGACGGGCGGCGTCCCGTTCCAGGCCGACCTCGCCGTGCGCGACGCCCCGGACAGGCTCTGGGACGCCGCGCTCGCCCGTTTCGGGCGCGTCGACGTGCTCGTCGCCAACGCGGGCATCTTCGAGCCCGCGCCGCTCGCCTCAGGCGACTGGCTCGAAGCGTGGGAGCGGACGCAGGCCGTCAACCTCCACTCGGCGGCGGCGCTGTGCCGGCGCGCCGTGCTCCACGCCCGCACGCGCCGCGCAGCCGGCGAGGCGGGCGTCGTCGTGCGCATCGTCACCGTCTCGAGCCGCGCCGCCTTCCGCGGCGACGACGAGGCCTACTGGGCCTACGCCGCGTCGAAGGGTGGGCTCGTCGCGCTGACCAAGTCCATCGCGCGCGCCGGCGGCGGCGTGGCCGCGTTCGGCGTCGCGCCGGGCTTCACGCGCACCGACATGGCCGCGGCGTCGATTGCTGAGCACGGCGAAGCCGCCATCGCGGCCGGCGTGACCCTCGACCGGCTCACGGAGCCCGACGACCTCGGCCCGCTCGTGGTGCTGCTCGCGTCCGGCCTCGCCGACCACGCGACGGGCACGACCGTCGACGTCAACGCCGCGAGCTACGTCCGCTGACGCTGCATCTGCGGCCGGCGCGGGCCGTAGGGCGCGGGCCCGTACTTTGGCGCGTCCACCGCGCCCGCCATGCCCCGCCTGTTCACCGAAGCCGAGGCGCAAAAGGTCTTCGCGCGCGTCGCCGAGCGGCAGCGCGCGGCCGGCCTGCCGGCGGCCGGGCTGAGCCTCGCCGACCTCGAAGAGGCCGCGCGCGCAGCCGGCCTCGACGCCGGGCTCGTCGCCTCGGCCGCGGCCGACCTCGACGCGCCGGCGCACACGCGGACCCTGCTCGGCGCGCCGACCGAGGTCGTCGCGCAGCGGACCCTCGCCGGGGCCGTCTCGGACGAGGCGTGGGAGGCGATGGTGGCCGCGGCCCGCGCCGAGTTCGGCCGGGCGGGCATCGCCGGCCAGATCGGCCGCACGCGCGAGTGGACCGTCGTCGGGGCCTCCAACAACGCGCAGCCGACGACGCGCCTCGCGCTCGAGCCCGCGCCCGGCGGCACGCGCATCGTCCTGTCGCAGTCGGTCCGCGACGCCGCGCTCGGCATCACCATCGCCGGCAGCATCACGGTCGTGATGGGCATCCTGTTCACGGCCCTCGCCATGGCCGGCGTCGACCCCGAGCTGTGGATCGCCACGCTGATCCTCGCGGTGATGTCGGTCCTGTTCCTCGGCGGCTCGCAGGTAGCACTCCGCCTGTGGCAGCGGCGGCAGGACGGGCGCTTCGAGCGCCTGCTGGACCGCCTCGAGCTCGCCGCGCGCGCCGACAGCCACGCGCCGGACGTCCACGCGCCGGACGTCCACGCGCCGGACGTCCATGCCCCCGCGGGCCGCATCCGCCCGGACCTGCTCGGCGACGACGTCCCGGACCCCGACGGCTCCGTTCCACCGACGCACCGAACCCGCACCTGACCTCATGCGCACGTATTCCGAGCAGGACGTCGCCGCGATCATCGCCCGCGCGGCCGAGCGGCAGGCTGAGGCCGCCCGCACGCCCACGCGCGAGGGCCTCACGCTGGACGAGATCGAGCGCCTCGGGAGTGACGCCGGCCTGGACACGGCCGACCTCCGCGCCGCCGCGGCCGAGCTCGACGAGACCGGACGGACGCTCTCGCGCCAGGCGTCACAGACGAAGACGCAGGTCGTCGTCGAGCGCTGGCTCGACGCCCCGCTGACGCTCGAAGGCTGGGAGAACACCGTCGACGCGCTGCGCGGGCACTTCGGCGCGTCTGCGATGGCGGCCCTCGGCATGCCCGCCGCCGGCGACGTGCGGCAGGTCGGGGCCGCGTTCGAGTGGAGCCACACGAGCAACCTCGGCGTCCAGACGACCGTCGCCGCGAGCCCGCGCGGCGAGCGGACGCGCCTGCGGATGACGCAGCTCGTCGGCCTGGGCAGCCCGCGCGCCGAGGGCGTCGCCTACGGGGGCTTTGTCGCGTTCGTCCTCGCCGGGATCGCGCTCGTCGCCGGGATCAAGCTGGACGCCGCCACGCTCACCACCGTCCTGACGACGCTGGCCGTGTTCGCGGCGTCGCTCGCCATCGCCATCCCGGCCACGACCGCGCTGGACCGCCGCTGGCGCGCGCGCAAGCTCCGCGACCTCGACGCGCTCGCCGACGACCTCGGCGGCCTCCTCGCCGCGCCCGGCCTGCTCGCCATGCAGGGCCGCGACGGCGGCGAGGCGCTGCCCGCGCTCGACCGGCTGCCCGACGCAACCCGGACGTCTGCCGCCCGTCTCGACCTCGACGCGCTCGGCGACGCGCCCGGCAGCGAGCCGGACGCCGCCTCGCAGCGCTCTCCCCGCACGCGCGCCTGACGATGCCTGACGACCGATTTTCCGAGGACGAGATCCGCCGCGTGTTCGAGCAGGCGGCCGCGGCGCAGGCCCGCGCCGGGCAGGACGCCCCCGCGGCCGGCCTGACGCTGGACGAGATGGCCGAGGCCGGCGCTGACGCCGGCATCCCGCGTGCGACCATCGAGGCCGCGGCCCGGTCGGTGCGGCGCGGCGCGCCCGAGAGCGGCCGCACGACCCTCGGCCCGCTCCCGACCGGCGTCTTCCACAGCGCCCCGCTCGCCGAGCCGCCGTCGGACGCCTTCTGGGCGCGCCTCGTCGCCGACGCCCGCCGCACGTTCGACGCCCGCGGCGAGGCGCTCGGGCCGGACTACGAGTGGCGCAACGGCAACCTCCGGATGACGCTCGAGCCCGCCGGCGACGGCTCGCGCCTGACGCTCCGCTCGGACCGCCGCCGCAGCACAGCCGGCCTCGTCGCGGCGGGTGCCATCGAGGCCGTCGTCGGGATGCTGATGCTGATGGTGGGCCTCGCCGGGGACGGCACGCTCGTCGGGATGGGGGCGGTCTTTCTGCTCGTCGCCGCCGCCCTGCTCGCGTCGGCGTGGGCGCGGCAGCGGCGGTGGGCGGACACGCGCGAGCGGCAGATGACAGCCCTGGCCGACCGCGCTGCGTCAGAGTCCGCGTCCGTCGCCGCTCCCGTCGCCGCACCCGCCGTGCCTGCACCGGTGCCAGAGCGTGCGCCCCGGCTCGACCTCGGCGTGCTGGACGACGCGCCGGACATGCCCGGCGCGCCCGTCCGACGCCGCGACCGCGCGTGAGGGTCGGACTCGTCTACGACCGCTTCGGCGACACGCCGCGCCCCGCCGGCGCGCCCGACGACTGGGACGCCGAGTACGAGCCCGAGGCGACCGTCGCGGCGCTCGAGGAGGCGCTGCGGCGGCTCGGCTGCTCGCCCGTCCGCGTCGGCACCACAGCCGCGCTGCTGGCCGCGATGGCCGACGGGCCGCTGACCGGGCCGCCGCTGGGGCTCGGCGCCGCGCTGTCCATCGCCGAGGGCCTCGGGCCGGCCGAGGGCGGGACGCGCAACCGCGAGGCGCA
>JAYWIE010000677.1:0-6265 GCA_043789155.1 Rubricoccaceae bacterium
CCCGCTCGGCGGGGCCGTCGTCGACGCTGTCGGCGTCGCGCTGCGGTGGACGGCCGCGGCCGGCGCGACAGGCTACGACGTCGAGCTGTCGCCGCACGACGCCTTCGACCGCGACGTGCTCGCGCTCGACGCCGGCCGGGCGACCGAGATCGGGCTGGCCGGGCTCGTCCCGCCGTCGGGCCGCCGGCTGCTGTGGCGCGTCCGCGCCCGCGTCGGCGACGCGGCGACGCCGTGGAGCGCCTACGGCCGCTTCTACCCGTCGTCCGACACGGCGACCGACGTCTTCGAGACCGGCCTCTCAGCCGCGCGCGCCGCCGCGCGCCGCCAGAGCGAGCACGCGCGCCTCGTCCGCGGCCGCGAGTCGGACCTCGTCCCGAGCCACGAGCGCCCGGACGCGGTGACGTCCTCGGCGACGCTCTGGGTCCTGATCGGGCTGGTCGTCTCGGGCACCGTCCTCAGCCTCCTCGCCACCGTGCTGAGCGTCATGCTCGGCGGGTGAGGCATGGGGCATGGGGCATGGGGCATGGAACCAAATCAACCCTTCCGCCCACCTGCATGTCCCTCATGCCAGGTCAGGTCCGGGCTCGCCCGGCGGGCTCGCCCGGCGGGTTCACCCGGCCACCCCTCACCCCTCGTGCCCCGTTGGCGTCCCGCACATCTCCGCCGCGTGGTGCCGCGCGTGGCCCGGGCGCGCGAGCGCGCCGGCGCTGCGCGCGACCGTCAGCAGGCCCATCACGACGACGAGCACGCCGGCCATCCGCTGCATCCAGACGCGCCGGCCGGGCCGCAGCCGCGCCCCCATCGCGCCGACGACCGCCAGCGCCGGGACCGTCGCGGTCCCGAAGACGGCCATCGTGAGCGCGCCCATCGCCGCCCCGCCCGACGCCGCGGCCACGGCCAGCATGCCGTAGACGAGCCCGCAGGGCAGCAGCCCGTTCACGGCCCCGAGCGCGACGAGCGCCCCGCGCCGCTCGGACGCGACGAGCCGCCCGACGACCGGGCCGAGGCGCGACGCGAGGCGGCCGGTCGAGAACCGCTGCGGACCTACCGAGACGCCGCACACGGCCAGCCCGGCCCCGACCATCAGCACGCCCAGCCCCAGCCCGACCGCCCCGCCGAACGCGCCGGCCGACGCGCGCAGCGCCAGCCCCGCCCCGCCGGCGACGGCCCCGAACGCCGAGTACGTCAGCGTCTTGCCGAGGAAGTACGCCGCCTGCCGAGGCGCGACGGGCCCGCTCGACCCGACGCCGAGCAGCGCCACGAACCCGCCGCACATGCCGACGCAGTGGGCGCTGCCGAGCAGCCCGGCGATGAGTGCGGCGACGAGGGGGTTCATGAGCGCAGGCTACGCCCGCGCCGGCCGCGCCGCTGCCGGGCGCACCGGCCCCTGCCCGTAGTGGATTCCCCGGCGCTCAGGCCGTCGCGATGCCGCGCTCCTCGTCGCGGACCCGCACGACGTCCGCGACCTCGGCCGCGCCGAGGGCACCGGCCGAGAGCGTCCCGACGAGGTCCGAGACGAGCGTGCCCTTCTGCGGGGCCTGGTTCCACTCCGGGTGCGCGGACTCGATCAGCGCGACGAGGATGCGGACGTAGCGGAAGCGCTCCTCGGCCGTCGGGAGCGCGCCGATGGCCTCGGCGAAAAGCTGCGCGTTGCGCCCGAGCTGGCGGTCCGCGATGCGGCGCGCATACGGCGGTCCGGCGGGAAGCGGTCCGGCGGGAAGCGAGTCGGCCGGCGAGTCGGGCATCGGGATGGGTCCTGCGGCGGGCGGCGGTGGCGCTCTATACTACGGCCCGCCCCCCGCCGGTTCTGCCCGGCCCCGCACCACGGCGATGCCCGACGCCCCCGCCTTCCCCAACCCGCGCCCCGCGTACCGGCTGGACCTGCTGCCGGTCGTGCCGCCGTTCTACCGCCGCGCGCGCAACAGCCGCCCGGCCGCGGGCGAGCTCGTCTACTACGGCCCCGCCCCGGCGTTCTACGGCATCGGCGAGGTCGTCGAGGCCGTCGGCCGGCTCGTCCGCATCGACTTCCGCGGCACGGGGCAGCTCGGCGTCCACGAGGAGACGCTCGAGACGCAGTACGTCCTCCCGATCCCCGAGGACCGCGTGGGCCTGCTCTGAATGCTGCCAGTAGGCCAGTGGGCAGTGGCAGAGCAGATCGTGTGGTCCTCCACTGGCTACTGGCTCGCCGGCACCCGCCGGCGACACCTCCCACTGGCCTTCTCAGTCGTCCAGACCGAGGTCCACGCCGAGCCGGCGCAGCGTCTCCGGGCGCTCGTAGCGCGCCTCGAACCGCGCCGTGACCTCGCCGGCGACGCGCGCGCGCGGGTTCTCGACGCGGACGCCGTCGCCCGAGAAGTGGACCGTGCCCGAGACGAAGCCGAGGTCGTCGACGCGCGTGACGGTGACGACGCCCTCGGTCGCGCGGACGACCGGGCCCTGCGCCTCCTCGGGGTCGTCGGCGTCGGCCACGCGGGCGTAGCTCGCCGTGAAGGCGCGGCTGCCCGCGCCCTCGGCCGTGACCGAGTACCCGCCGACGCCCGGGCGGCCGCCGTCGCGGCGCACGGCCGCGAAGTCGTAGCCGTCGACGTCGTTGTCGTAGAGGCTGCCCCGGAACAGGCCGAGCACGAAGCGCGGCCCGCGAGCCGTCTCGACGACCGTGTAGACGGCCTCGCCGTCGAAGGCCTCCGTCGCGCCGTCGACGCGCGTCGTGCCGCGGACGTCGCCGACGCCGAGCCCGTCCGCGTCGCACCCGGCGAGGAGCGCGCCCGACACCGACGCCGCGGCGACGATGAACAGGCCCGCGACGACGGTCTCGAGCGCCGACGCGAGGCGGTCCGTACGCTCCCACGAGCGGGCGGGGCGCGGCGCACCGGCGACGGTGCGGCCCGAGGCCGCCGTGCTCGGGGCGGACGCCGGCACGGCGCGGACGGAGGGGACGGGGCGGGCGAAGCGGGGCATCGGGTAGCTTGGAAGGCAGAGCGCGGCCCTCTGCCGCCCCCGTTCCGACGCGCCCGCCGCCGCCAATGTCTCCCGTTCTCTGTCTCGAAAACGTCACCAAGCGCTATGGCCAAACGGCGGCCGTGGACGGCGTCTCATTCCAGGCCGAGCCCGGACGCCTCGTCGGCCTGCTCGGCCCCAACGGGGCCGGCAAGACGTCGACGCTGCGCATGGTCACGGCCATCACCACGCCCGACGCCGGCCGCATCACGCTCGGCGGCGAGACCGTCGGGCCGGCGTCGCAGCGCCGCATGGGCTACCTGCCCGAGGAGCGCGGCCTCTACCGCAAGCTCCGCGTCGGCGAGCAGCTCGTGTACCTCGCGCGCCTCAAAGGCATGTCCGGGCCGGACGCCGCGGCCGCCGTGCGCCACTGGCTGGACCGCTTCGACGCCGCGGACTGGTGGGGCCGCACGACCGAGGACCTTTCGAAGGGCATGCAGCAGAAGGTCCAGTTTATCGCGACCGTCGTCCACGACCCGGCCCTCGTCGTGCTCGACGAGCCGTTCTCGGGCCTGGACCCGATCAACGCCGACGTCCTCGAGTCCGTCATCGGCGAGATGCGCGCCGCCGGCCGGACGGTCCTCTTCGCGAGCCACCGCATGGAGTCCGTCGAGTCCCTGTGCGACGACGTCGTGCTGATGGCGCGCGGGCGCGTGGTCCTCGCCGGCCCGCTGCGCGACGTCAAGCGCCGCTTCGGGCGCGACACGGTCTCCGTCGCGTGGTCCGGGCCGGACGCGTGGCTCGACGCGCTCGTCGCCGACGGGACGGGTGTGCGCCTCCTGCGGCGCTCGGCGGGCCAGGCCACGCTGCGCCTCGACGCCGGCACCCCGCCGCGCCGCGTGCTCGACGCCGCCCTCGCCGGAGCCGACGACGTCGACCGCTTCGACGTCCACGAGCCGCCGCTCGACGAGATCTTCCGCCAGTCCGTCGGGGAGGGGAATGCGGGAATGCAGTTTGAAGTTTGAAGAGGGTCTGCGCCACACTCGGGTCCGCCTTTTCTCCAAACTGCGGGGCCACGGCGCTCCTCCGACCGCACGACCAATCCCCCCTCCCCAAGCTGCATTTCTGATGTCCCCCATCGCCCTCATCGCCCAGAGCGAGTACCTCCGCCGCGTGCGCTCGAAGTGGTTTATCGCGACGACGCTGCTGACGCCGGTCCTCGCCGTCGCCGTGATCGCGCTGCCGGCCGTGATGATCGCGATGAGCGGCGGCTCGGCCGAGCGCACGGTCGCCATCGTCGACGCGACGGGCGTCCTTGCGGACTCGGTCGCGGCGGCCCTGCCCGCGACCTACGCCGTCCGCAGGACGTCCGCCCCGGCCGACTCGCTGCGTGCGGACGTCCTCGCGGGCCGGCTCGGCGGCGTGCTCGTGCTGCCGGCCGGCGTGCTCGACGGCGCGGCGCGGCCGCGCTACCTCAGCCGCAGCACTGGGCTGGCCGAGATGGCCGGCATCGGCGACGCGGTCGAGGACGCCGTGCGGGCGGCCCGCGTGCGCCGCGCCGGGGCCTCGCCCGAGGTCGTGGCGCTGCTCGACGCCCGCGTCGGGCTGGACCAGGTGTCGGTGTCCGAGGACGGCGACGCAGCCGACGGCGCGCTCGTGCAGCTCTTCGTCGCCAACGCGCTCGCGTTCCTGATCTACCTCGCCGTGCTGCTCTACGGCGCGATGGTGATGCGCGGCGTGATCGAGGAGAAGGCCAACCGCATCGTCGAGGTCATCGCGTCCAGCGTGCGGCCGTTCGAGCTGCTCATGGGCAAGGTGCTCGGCATCGGGGCCGTCGGGCTGACGCAGCTCGTCGGGTGGGGCGTGATCCTGGCCGGTGCCGCGGCCGCGGCGGGCCCGCTCCTGCTCGCGTTCGCGCCCGACCCGGCCACGCTGGCCGCGGCCGGCGAGGCCGGCGTCGACCCGGCCGCCTTCTCGGCCGCGTTCACGCCGGGCCTGCTCGCGGCGTTCGTGGCGTACTTCTGCGGCGGCTACCTCCTCTTCGCCGCCGTGTTCGCCGCGGTCGGGAGCGCGGTCGACCAGGAGTCCGACGCGCAGACCCTCCAGGCCCCGGTCATGATTCCGATCGTGGTGCCGATGCTGTTCCTGCCAGTCGTGCTCAACGAGCCCGACGGCGCGCTCGCCGTGTTCCTGTCGCTCTTCCCGGTGTCGTCGCCGGTGCTGATGGTGGTCCGGATGTCGATCACGGACGTCCCCGGGTGGCAGGTCGCGGCGTCGCTCGTGCTGCTCGCGGTCGCGTTCGTGGGGACGATCTGGCTCGCGGCGCGCGTCTACCGCGTCGGCATCCTGATGACGGGCAAGCGGGCGACGCTGGCCGACCTCTGGCGCTGGATGCGCACGGCCTGACAGCGCTCGGCCTGACGGGGTAGGGGCGACGTGCGGCTGGCGGGTACCAAAGGCACCCGGCGGTGACCTCCGGGCCCGGACCGGCGGCCTGACGGTCCGGGTAGTGCATTCGGATCAGGCACGCGGTCTCGCTCCGGATCTATCCTCCACCCACACCCACACCCCGCCGATGCCCCGCTTCGCTACGCTCCTCGCCCTGCTGCTGCTCGCAGCCCCGTTCGCGCGCGCCCAGGAGGGCCCGCCGCTGCGCCGCGTCGTCCTCACCGACGGGACGGTCTACGTCGGGACGGTCGCCGACGAGGCTGCGGACCCGCTCGTCGTCGTGACGACCGACGGCGTCTCGCGGACGTTCGCGCAAGCGCAGGTCGAAGCGGTGACGCCGCTCATCCGGGGCCGCTTCTTCCGGACCGACCCGGTCCGGACGCGGCTCTTCGTCTCGCCGACGGCGCGGACGGTCGGCGACGGGCGCGTCCGCCTGTCCGTGCTCGGCGCGCCCAACGTGGCCGTCGGCCTGAGCGACCGCGTCGACGTGAGCGCGACGGGCTACTTCGCGCTCGGCGACGGCGTGGCCGTGCTGCCGCTGCTCGGGATGAAGGGCACCGTCTACCAGTCCGAGGGCGTCGCGCTCGCGCTCGGCGCGAGCGTGCTCGTGCCCATCGGCGCAGACGTCTCGGGGGCGTTCGCCGCATTCCCGTACGCCGTCGCCTCGTTCGGCGACGAGACGCGCTCGCTCAACATCGGCGTGACGGGGGCGTTCGGCGGCGACGGCGACGGCGAGTTCGCCGTCGGGCAGGGCGCGGCGCTGACGCTCGGGGCCGAGACGCAGCTCAACAACGGCGTCAAGCTCGTCGTCGACGGCATCGTGCCCATCGGCCAGGCGGACGAGGCCTTCGGCGAGAGCACGCGCGTCCGGGGTCTGATC
>JAYWIE010000678.1:0-6264 GCA_043789155.1 Rubricoccaceae bacterium
GCTCCCCGCTCCCCGCTCCCCGCTCCCCGCTCCCCGCTCCCCGCTCCCCGCTCCCCGCTCCCCGCTCCCCGCTCCCCGCTCTCCGTGCTCGCCCTCCCAGACGCCCTCGGCCGCTCAGCCGCCTCGCCGCTGCACCTCGTGTGCCTCGGCGCGCACGCGGACGACGCCGAGATCGGGGCCGGCGGGGCCGTCCTGCGCCTGCTCGCCGAGCGCCCGCACGTCCACGTCCGCTGGCACGTGCTGTCGGGCGGCGGGACCGCGCGCGAGGCTGAGGCCCGCGCCTCGGCCGCGGCCTTTCTCGGCGGAGCCGCGAGCGCGGCCGTGGACGTCCACAGTCTGCGCGACGGCCTTTTTCCGCAGGACGCCGAGGCGCTGCGCGCGGTCGTCCGTGACGTGCGCGACGCCGGGCCGGCCGACCTCGTGCTGACGCACCGCCTCGCCGACGCCCACCAGGACCACCGCGCCGTCGCCGAGGCGACGTGGCAGGCGTTTCGCGGGATGCCCCGGATCGCGGCCTACGAGATCCCCAAGTGGGACGGCGACCTCGGCCGCCCCAACGCGTACGTCGTGCTCGACGACGCGACGGCCGCGCGCAAGACCGCCCTGCTCGCGGCGCACTTCCCGAGCCAGGCCGCCAAGCCCTGGTTCGACGCCGAGACGTTCCGGGCGCTGCTGCGCGTGCGCGGCGTCGAGGCGTACGCGCGCTACGCCGAGGCCTTCGACTGCCCCAAGCTCGTCTGGCGATGACGCGGCCCTTCGCTTTGCTCGTCGTCGCCGCGCTCGCCTCGGGCTGCGCGGGCCGCGCCGAGCCCGTCCGGATCGTCGTGCCCGCCTCGGCCGTCCGGGCCCCTGTCGAGGCGTTCGGGCCGGCCTCTGCGCCTGCGCCATGCCCGGCCGGCGAGGCCCGGGCGGGCGTCGGCTGCCGGCCTGCCCTGACGGCCTACGTCGCGCCTGGCGGCCGGGCCTACGTCGTCGACGGCCGGGCGGGGCGCGACGACGCCGACGGCTCGGCCGCGCATCCGTGGCGGACGCTCGCGCGGGCGGCCGCGCCGGGCGCGCTCCGGCCCGGCGACGCCGTCCTGGTCCGCGCCGGCACCTACCGCGAGACCCTCGCGCCGCACGTCGGCGGCACCGGACCCGCGGCGCGCGTCACGTTCGCTGCCTGGCCCGGCGAGGCCGTCATCATCTCCGGAGCCGACCCCGCCGACGGCGGCTGGACGCCCGCCCGGCTCCCCGACGGCGCGCGCGCGTGGCGGCGCGCGTGGGGCGGGGGAGACGCCCGCCCCTACGCCAGCGGCGACTGGCACTTCCGCCGGCCGATGGTCGTCGCGCGCGGCCGCGTGCTCCGGCCCGTCGAGCGCGTCGCCGACCTCGCGCCCGGCACGTTCACCGTCGAGGGCCCCGACGACGAGCCGACGGCCCTCGTCGCCCGCTTCGACGCCGACGCCGCGCCGGCCGCGGCCGGGCCGCTCGAGGTGACGGCGCGGACCTACGGCATTCGCCCCGAGGGCCCGACCCCGTATGGCGACTGTGGCAACGAGGACATGCCCGGCTGGCTCCGCTTCGCCGGACTCACCGTCCGCCACACGGCCAACCGGGCGCAGTGGGGGGCCGTCTGCGCCGGCTCGGCCGGCGGCCTCGTCGAGGACGTCGCGGCCGAGTGGACGAACGGGGCCGGCGTCGACGTCTCGGGGCGCGGGCACACGTTCCGGCGCGTCCGCGCCGACCACAACGGGCAGCTCGGCTGGGGCGGATCCTGCGCGGACTGCCTCATCGAGGACTCGCAGGCGGTCGGCAACAACTGGAAGGGGCACGACCCGTTCTGGGAGGCCGGCGGCGGAAAGTGGCGGGCCACGACCGGCACCACGATCCGCCGCCACTACGCCGCCGACAACGCCGGCCCGGGCATCTGGCTCGACGGCGACAACGCCGACACCACCATCGAGGGCTGCCGCGCCGAGCGCAACCTCATGGCCGGCATCATGCTCGAGCTTCAGACCGTCAGGACGCTCGTGCAGCACAACCTCGTCGCTGGCACGCGGCGGCTCGCGTGGACCGGCACGGGCATCCTCTCGCAGGCCGCCTCCGGCAACGTCTTCGCCTTCAACACCGTCGTCGGAAGTGAGGGGACGGGCCTGTGGCTGCGCCTCGACCCTGACCGCCGTGCGCCCGACGGCGGCAACGTCGTCGCCGGCAACTGGATCGTCGGCAACGCGACCGGGCGCGACGAGGCCCGGGAGATGTCGCTCGAAGCCGAGGACAGCGAGCAGCTGCGCGGCACCAGGTTCGCAGGCAACGCCTACGGCGTCGTCCAGGGCGACGCGGTCTGGCGGTCGACGTTCTACGCTGCGCCCGTCGGCGCGAGCGGGCTGCGGACGGACGACCTCGCCGACTGGGCGCGCGTGACGGGCGAGACCGGCGCGACGCAGGCCGCGGGCTGGCCCGACGGGCGACGGGCGGCGGCCGTGCCCGCACAGGCGGCGGGCGCGCCCGGGGCCGGTCTGCGGACGTTCGCCAGCGTCGGCGCGGACCCGCGGGTCGTCGCGCCGCGCCGGTGACTCGGTTCGACCTGTGTCAGGGCCCGTGTCTGAGTCTGTGTCTCGGCGGCGTCTTCGCACGTCCTCTTCGAACGGGAACCGTCGGAGGCCTACGTTGGGCCCGCATGCGTCTCCGTGTCGCGATCGGGTTGCAAACCCGCCGGTCATAGGGACACCGGTTGGGTCGATGTCCTGTTTGTGCGACACGAGCACCCCCGCCCGCGCTCAGAATGGAAACGATCCTCCTGCCCGTCGACAAGCCGTTCCGGAGCCGCGTCGCGTCCGCGCGCGCCACGGCCGCCGCGTACCAGCGCCGGCGGTGGTCCAACGCGGTCGCGCTGGGGGCCGTCGAGGCGATGGGGCTGGCCGTCGCGCTGCTCGCCGCGGGCTGGGTGCGGCAGCTGGTGACGGGCGAGACCGGGATGCGGCTCGGCCCGGCGTGGGGCGTCGTGCCGCTGTACCTCGCCGCGGCGTGGGCGGCGCACCTGCTGCCCGGCTGGGGGCTCGGCGCGGTCGAGGAGCTGCGCCGCATCGTGCTCGTGCTCATGGGCGTGTTCGCGCTCGCGGCCGTCGGGATGTGGCTCGGGCACACCAACTCGACCGCCGACAACGTGTCGAGCCGCCTCGCGCTCGGCATGGCCGGCATGCTGGCGGTCGTGCTCGTGCCGCTCGCGCGGACCAAGATGAAGGCCGTCCTCATCCGCGCGGACCGCTGGGGCATCGCCGCCGTCGTGTACGGGGCCGGGGCGGCCGGCGCGCGCATCGTGCGCCAGCTCCACGAGGAGCGCGGCATCGGCTACACGCCCGTCGCCGTGTTCGACGACGACCCGGCCCGCTGGGGCGACTTCCTCGACGTCGTCGAGATCGTGGGCGGCACGGACCGCATCGCGCCCGAGGCGTCGGTCGCCTTTCTGGCGCTGCCCGAGGCCGAGCGCGAGCACCAGGTCGCCCTGCTCGAAGGCCCGCTCGCGTGCTACCGGACGGTCGTCGTGATCCCGGACCTGTTCGAGGCCCCGAGCCTGTGGGTCCGCCCGAGAGACTTCGCCGGCGTGCTCGGGCTCGAGCTCACGTCGACGCTCACGCGGCGCACGCCGCGCGTCGTCAAGCGCGCGATCGACCTGCTCGCCGTGCTCGCGGCCGCGCCGGTGTGGCTGCCGCTCGTCTGCGTCGCCGCGCTCGCGGTGTACCTCGGCGACCGGACGTCGCCGTTCTACGCGCAGGAGCGCATCGGCGAGGGCGGCCGCCCGTTCCGGACGCGCAAGCTCCGCACGATGGTCCCCGACGCCGAGGCCGTCCTTGCCCGCGCGCTCGACGCCAGCCCGGCCCTGCGCGACGAGTGGGACACGACGTTCAAGCTCGCCCGCGACCCGCGCATCACGGCTGTCGGGGCGCTGCTCAGGCGGACGAGCCTCGACGAGCTGCCGCAGCTCTTCGACGTCCTCCAGGGCACGATGAGCCTCGTCGGCCCGCGGCCACTGCCGCGCTACCACCACGAGGACCTGCCCGAGCGCGTCCGCGACCTCCGCGAGCGCGTCCGGCCCGGCATCACCGGCCTCTGGCAGGTCTCGGGCCGCTCGGACGCCGGCAACGTCGGCATGGAGCGCTGGGACCCGTACTACGTCCGCAACTGGTCGCTCTGGCTGGACGTCGTGATCCTGGTCCGCACCGTCCAGGTCGTCCTCAAGGGCTCGGGCGCGTACTGATACCAGATCCGGCCGCTCCGCTCTGGTTCAGACGGTCGCGCTCGGCCGCGGCGCGCTCGGCGATCACGCCCTACCGGGCTCGCGCCGGACGACGAGCGAGACGCAGGTAGGGACGCCTCGCCGAGGCGTCCGCGCGCCGACCGGTCATCGAGCAGAGGGCTGCAGGAGCTGGGATGAACCGGTCGGCTGGCTCACGCGGTCGGCTGGCTGACGCGGTTGGCCGGCTGACGCGGCGCGGCCGTCGCGTCAGAGCCGTGGCGTTGTGCCTTGCGCGGCGGGCGGGTGCGGCTCTAACCTGTGCCTTCAACTCCACTGCCCGATGTTGGAATCCCCGCACGCGGGCCGCCCCGGCGTGCTCCGTCTCGGCGCGCTGCGCCTCGCCTGCCTCGCCCTGGCGGTCGCCGCCGCGCTCGCGCCCGCGCAGGCCGCGGCCCAGGCCTTCGGGCGCAACAAGATCCAGTACGCCGGCTTCGACTGGCACGTGCTCCGGACGGACCACTTCGACGTCTACTACTACCCCGAGGCCGAGGCCCTCGCGCGCATCGGCGCGGCCGAGGCCGAGGCGCAGTACGACGTCCTCGCGAGCCGCTTCACGACGAGCCTCGTCGAGCGCGTCCCGGTCGTCTTCTACGCGACCAACCTCCACTTCAAGGAGACCAACATCACGCCGGGCTTCATCCCCGACGGCGTCGGCGGCTTCTTCGAGTTCCTCAAGGGCCGCGTCGTGATCCCGGCCGACGGCAACCTCGGCCGCTTCCGCCGTGTGATCCGCCACGAGCTGGTGCACGTGTTCACGTTCAACCGGCTCGCGCGTGTGCTCCGCGACCACCGCTCCGCGGCCGAGCTGGGCCTGCCGCTCTGGTTCACCGAGGGCATCGCCGAGTACTGGTCCGGCCCGCCGGACTTCCAGCACGAGATGATCCTGCGCGACGCCGTCGCCTCGAACTCGTTCGTGCCGCTGCACGACCTCGACCGCATCGCCGGCACGTTCACCATGTACAAAGAGGGCGAGGCCTTCTGCCGCTTCGTGAGCGAGACCTACGGCGAGGAGCGCCTGCTCGAGTTCGTCGACGAGGTCTGGCGCGAGCGCAACTTCAACCGCGTCCTGGAATACGTCCTCGGCGAGCCCGTCGACACCATCTCGGACCGCTGGGAGGCCTTCGTGCGCGCCGAGTACGAGCCGCGCCTCGCCGGCGCGGACGTCCCGAGCCTCACCGCCGCGCCGGTCGCCGCGCGCGGCTTCTCGGCCAAGCCGGTCGTCTGGACGCGCCCCGACGGCTCGCGCGAGGTCCTGTTCTACAGCAACCGCGGCTCCTACACGTCGGTCTACGCCCAGCCCGTGGATGCCGCGATGCGGCCCACGGGCGAGGCCGAGGCCGTCATCCGCGGCGAGCGCTCCGCGGACTACGAGGCCTTCCACCTGTTCGAGTCGCGCATGGACGTCTCGGCCTCGGGCGTGCTCGCGTTCGTGACCAAGCGCGGCGGGGCCGACGTCGTCCACCTCTACGACCTCGCGGCGCGCCGGCGACTCGCCGTGCTCGGCTTCGACCGCCTCGTCGCCATCTACTCGCCGACGCTCTCGGACGACGCCCGCACCGTCGTCTTCTCGGCCATCGACGCCGGCGGCATCGCGGACCTCTACCTCTACGACACGGCCGCGCGCACGCTGCGGCAGCTCACCAACGACGAGTACGACGACCGCGACCCGGACCTCTCGCCCGACGGCCGGGCCGTCGTGTTCTCGTCGGACCGGACGCTTTTCGGTGCGACCGGCCACTACAACCTCTTCGCCCTCGACGTCGCCTCGGGCCGCATCGACGCCGTCACGGACGGCCCGCAGATGGACCTCTCGCCGCGCTGGAGCCCGGACGGCCGCCGCGTCTCGTTCGTGAGCGCCCGCCGCGACTCCGCCGGCGTCTTCGGCGGGCAGGACGTCTGGGTGGGCGACCTCGCCGCGCCCGCCGCCCCGCTCGCCGCCGCGGGGACGCCGCGACCCGCGGCCGGCCCCGCCGAGACGCCGGCAC
>JAYWIE010000679.1:0-6254 GCA_043789155.1 Rubricoccaceae bacterium
ACGACGGGCCGGCCGCCGGGCGCGACGACCGCGCGCCGCCCGGGCCCGATCTCGACCGCGCCGGCCGCGCCGGCGACGCGGACGCGGCCCTCCTCGACGACGACCGACGCCTCGCTGCCCGCGCCGGCGTCCCACGCGCGGACGGCGAAGCGCGTCCCGAGCACGGTCACCCGCGACGGCCCGGCATCGACCGTGAACGGCCGTGCGGCGTCGCGCGCGACGGTGAAGAAGGCGTCGCCGGTCAGCGCCACGTCGCGGTGGCCGCCAAGGCGGCCGAAGCCGCGCCGCCACGTCATCCGCGAGCCCGGCCCGAGCGCGACCGACGTCCCGTCGAGGAGCGCGATGCGGGCGACGGACGTCCCGGCCTCGGCCGAGACCGGCAGCACGCGCCACACGCCGACGCCGCCCACGACGGCCGCGACGAGCGCGGCCGCGAGCGTCCACCTGCGGACGGCCCGGCGGGACCGGACTGGCGCGCGATCCGCCGCCGGCGCGCGGTCCGCCGCCGGCGACGCTGTAGGCGTCGTGGACGGCCGTGCGAGCGCGTCGAGGCGGGCATCAAGGCGGGTGCGGGCGGCGGCCGTGGGCGCGGGCGCGGGCTCGGCCGCGGCCCACGCGCCGGCGAGCGCGTCGGCGTCGGGCTGGGCCGCGAGCCAGCGGCGGAGGTCGGGCGGGAGGTCGGGCATCAGCGGAGCGCCCCGCCGGGGCGGGGCAGGCGGTCGTGGAGGGCGAGGCGGTCGCGGAGATGCCGCAGCGCCGCGCCGACGTGGTTCTCGACGGTCCGGACGGACGTCCCGGTCTCGCCCGCGATCTCGGCGTAGCTCATCCCGCCGTGGCGGCTGAGCCAGAAGGTCTCGCGGCGGCGCGGCGGCAGCTCGCCGATCCAGCCCTCGACGCGGGCCGCGAGCAGGGCCGCTGCAGTGAGGCCGTCGGGCAGGTCGGCCGCGGGCGGCTCGGGCAGGGCGTCGCGGATCTCGCGGCGGCGGCGGTCGTCGCGGGCGGCGTTGAGCAGGCGGTGGCGGACGGACACGGCGAGGAGGGCGCGGAGCGAGCGGGCGGGGTCGAGGCGGGTGCGGCGCTCCCAGAGGGCGACGAACGCGTCCTGCACGGCGTCTTCGGCGGCCTGCGCGTCGGGTGCGTAGCGGCGGGCGAGGGCGAGGAGCGGGGCGTAGGCCGCGTCGAAGAGCGCCCCGAGCGCGTCCCGGTCGCCCGCGGCGATGCGCGCCGCGAGCGCGGCGAACGGATCGCCGGCGAACGGATCGGGGTCAGGCACGGCGTCGGGCATGCGGTCGGGGCGGCTGCAGACGGTACCCGCGGCCGGCGGGCGGCCCCCTACGGCGTCGCCAAAAAAAGCGGGCCGCCCTCGCGAGAAGGCGGCCCGGCAGGCAGCGCGGCGGCGGCGTCTCAGTTCGACGCGCGGCGGTCGAGGCGGATGCGGAGCGTGCCGCTGACGGCGCGCTGCTGCTGGTACAGCGCCGGGTCGAACTGCTCGAGGTTGACGTTCGTGAGCGGGACCGAGCCCGTGAGCGTCCGCGGCGAGGCCGGGTCGTAGGTGAGCGCGAACGTGCGCGGCAGGAAGAGCGCCGTGAGCTCGGCCTCGGAGCCGGCGCGGGCCGTGAACGAGACGCGGCCGCGGGTGGCCGTCGCGTCGAGCGCCGCGAGCGAGCGGACGCCGGCGCGGCTGATCACGAACTGGACCGTCCCGTTGCCCGAGAAGATGTCGAACGACGTCTGCGCGTCGAGCCGCGCGGCGACGTTGGCGTCGGGCAGCGAGGCCGTGACGGGGTCGAAGACGAGCTCGCCGACGGAGTAGGTGCCGTCGAGGTCGCGGAGGGCGCTCGTCGGGCCGGACGAGTCGCAGCCGGCGAGGGCGGCGAGGGCGAGGGCGAAGGCGGCGAGGCGGATGGGCATGGCAGTGTGGGGTCCGGGGAGGAGCAAGCTACGGGCAGAGCCGCCGGTTCCGTCTCGGGCGTCACGCGCCGCCCTGCTCGCCGCGCGGCGTGCGGGCGCGCCGCCTCCGCACCGCCCGCACGGCGCGCGGCAGCACGGCGAGCGTCGCCGCGACGGCGAGGGCTACCAGCACGATCAGCACGACCGGCGCGACGAGCGCCAGCCCGAGCGCGCCGAGCGCGAGGCCGTCCTCGGCCGTGCTCACGGCGATGTTGGAGAACGGCTCGGGGCTCGCGTTGACCGCGAGCCGCGTCGCCGCCTTGGCCCCGTGCGCCGTGAGGGCCACGCCGCCGCCGAGCAGGAGCGCCGCCGCCTGCACGCCCGGCGCGAAGTCGCCGAAGGCGGCCGCGGCGATGACGGCCGCAGCCGGGACGCGCACGAACGTCTGGACGGCGTCCCAGCCGGAGTCCACGAGCGGCACCTTGTCCGCCACGAATTCGACGACGAACAGCAGCGACGCGAGCGCGATGATCCACGGCTCCGTCACGACGCCGAGCGAGCCGGGGAGCGCGAGCCCGCCGAAGCGCCCGAGCAGCCCGAGCGTCGCCACGACGGCGTAGAGCCGCAGCCCCGAGGCCCACGACGCGCCGAGCGCGAGCGCGATCGTCCCGACGAGCCCCATCAGAGCGCCGCGCCGTCGCCGGCCGGCATCGCGACGTCGGGCGCGCCGTCGCGCGCGCCGTCGCCGCCGGCGGGTGCGCCCAGGCCGTACATGATCTCGGCGAGCGGCCGCGTCCGCGCCTTCTCGAGGCGGGCGTAGCGCTTCTGGAACTGCGCCTGCGCGACGCCGAGAAAGCGCTCGAGCGTGACGCCGAACGGGACGTAGTCGCCGTACGGCGCGAGCATCTCGATGACGACCTCGACCGCGCGCCCGAGCACCGCGGCCATCTCCGCCTCGACGAGCGCCCACACGTCGTCGCCGCCCTCGGCGATGAGCCGGCTCAGCAGGTACACGCCGTAGCCGACGTGCCGCGACTCGTCGCGCTGGATCATGCGGACCGTGTGGCGCATGCCGGGCATGATGCCGCGGGCCTCGAGGACGTCGAAGTAGGCCTGGTAGCCGGTCTCGGCGAGCACGCCCTCGGTGCCCATCTGGTACGTCACCACGGCGCGGACGAGCGCCGGGACAGACGTGTCGGTCGCGAGGGCCGCCATCGCGGCCGGCTGCGCCTCGGCGAAGTGCGCGCGGTAGGCGTCCCCGAGAAAGTGGTCGAGCGGGCCGTCGACCCGCGCGACGGTCCGGAGGAAGCGGTCGAAGGCCTCGACGTGCTTGGCCTCCTCCCAGAGGTACGACGTGAGAAAGAGCGCGTCCTCGGTGCGTCCCGCGCCCGCGGCCCACCCGAGCAGCGGCAGCAGGTCGACGGTCACGGACTCCTCGCCGGCCCCGAACTGCGCGCTGAGGCGCAGCAGGAGGTCGCGCTCGGGGTCCGTCAGCGCGTCCCAGTCGCGGGCGTCCTGCGCGAGGTCGATGTCGGCGGGGTCCCACGTGCCGAGCTTCTTGGCCTTGGCGAAGAGGCGCATCGGGAGGACGCCGTAGTCCAGCCCGCGGCGCGTCGTGGTGAAGTCGGCAGCGTCCATCGGGGCAGGGGCGTGTGTCGGGACAAGATGCACCCGGCGGACCGTGCGCCGGCCGCGGCCGTCGAAAAAGACCCCGCCGCCCGGGCGCATGGAACGAGACCGCTTTTCTCCGCCACTGCCCACGCGCCACGGCCCACTGGCCTCATCTTCCCCGCATCCCGCATCCCGCATCCCGCATCTCCCATGCTCTCCGCGCTCGTCCTCTTCTCCGGCGGCCAGGACTCCACGACGTGCCTGTTCTGGGCGATTGCCGCGGCGGCCGACGGCGGCGGCGGCTTCGAGACCGTCCGCGCGGTCGGCTTCGACTACGGGCAGCGCCACGCGGTCGAGCTGCAGCAGGCGCGCGCCATCGCGGCCGCGGCCGGCGTGCCGTACCGCGTGCTCGACCTGCGCGGCCTGCTCGGCGGCTCGGCCCTCACCGACGCCTCGCAGGACGTCAACGCCGCGCACGCGCTCGCGCCGGACCTCCCGGCGAGCTTCGTCCCCGGCCGCAACGCGCTCTTCCTGAGCGCCGCCGCCGCGCAGGCCTTCCTCGACGGCACGCCCGCTGGCACGCCCGCCGGCACCGGCGGGATCGACCTCGTCGGCGGGATGTGCCAGACCGACGACGCGGGCTACCCCGACTGCCGCCGCGCCTTCATAGACGCGCAGGCGCGCGCGTCGGGCCTCGCCCTCGGCGCGGACGTCCGCATCCACACGCCGCTGATGCTCCGCACGAAGGCCGAGACGTGGAGGCTCGCCCGCGACCTCGGCACCGTCCGCGGCATGGACGTGCTCGAGACCGTCCGCGAGATGAGCCACACGGACTACCACGGCGACCGCTCCGAGCGCCACGACTGGGGCTACGGCCGGCTGGACAACCCGGCCAGCGTGCTCCGCGCGCGCGGCTACGCCGAGGCCGTCGCCAACGGGTGGGTCTGATGGCAGATGGGATGCGGCCGGGCGAACCCGGACCTGATGCGGGATGCGGGATGGGGCTCCCACCTGGTGCCGAGCGCGAGGACGGGCTGGCCGCGCGCGTGGCTCCGTCGCCCGCCGGCGGCGTGCGCTACCGCGTGAAGGCGGTCTGGAAGACGCTCCAGGGCGAGGGCTTCTGGGCCGGCCGCCCGGCCGTGTTCGTCCGCCTCGCCGGGTGCAACATGTGGGACGGCGAGGCGGCCCACCGCGCGCGCGACCACGCCCGGACCGGGGCCGGCTGCGCGCTCTTCTGCGACACCGAGTTCCGCGTCCGCGGCTCCGTCCGCCTCTCCGCGGCGGACGTCGCCGCCGAGGTCGTCCGCGTCGCCGGGCCCGTCCGCTTCGCCGTGCTCACCGGTGGCGAGCCGCTGCTGCAGGCCGACGCCGGGCTCGTCGCCGCGCTCCATACGGCCGGCTTCACGGTCGCCGTCGAGACGAACGGGACGCAGACCCTTCAGGGCGCGTTCGGGGCGGACGCGGCGCACCACCCGGACTGGGTCGCGGTCAGCCCCAAGCTCCCCGACGCCGCGACGGTCATCGAGGCGTGCGACGAGGTCAAGCTCGTCGTGCCGGACTACCTGCCCGAGGCGTATCCCGCCCTCGCGGCGCGCGTCCGCCCGCACGCCGTCGCGGGGCGGCTGCTGTGGGTGCAGCCCGAGGACGGCCCGCGCCTCGCCGCGGCGACGCGGCTGGCGGTCGAGATCGCGCTCGCAGACCCCGCCTGGCGCGTGTCCGTGCAGGGCCACAAGGCTCTCGGCGTGGACTGACGGCGGCGCGCGGAACAGCGCTCCGGCCCCCTGGTACCGCGGGCCCGCTCGCCCGTTCGCCCATGCCCCACGCACTCGCCACCATCGGCTACGAAGGCGCGACGCTCGACGCGGTCGTCGCCGCGCTGCGCCAGGCCGGCGTCGGCACGCTCGTCGACGTCCGCGCCGTGGCGCGGTCGCGCCGGCCGGGCTTCGCCAAGACGCGCCTCGCGGCCGGGCTGGCGGCCGGCGGGATCGGGTACGTCCACCTGCGCGGGCTCGGGACGCCTGCCGAGGGCCGCGCCGCCGCCAAGGCCGGGGACGTCGAGGGCATGCGCGGCATCTTCCGCGACCACCTCGCGACGCCCGAGGCGCAGGCGGACCTGCACGCGCTCGCCGGGCGCGTCGAGGCCGGCGAGCGTGTCGCGCTGCTCTGCTTCGAGGCCGACGCGGCCGAGTGCCACCGGCGGCTCGTCGCCGAGGCGCTCGGGCGGCTCGTGCCGGTCGAGGTCACGGACCTGCGCCCGGCGTAGCGGCGTCGCCGGCCATGGCGCGCTCGAGGCTCCGCGTCTCGTCGATGATGGCCTCGAAGAGGCGCTGCACGGCGAGGGCCGGGAGCGGGCCGCCATTGGCGTCGGCGGCGTTGGCCTGGACGGCCTCCTCGCGGCGCGGGGCGTAGACGGGCAGGCCCGCGGCGTGCTTGATGCGCCCGATCTCGGCCGCGCATGCGGCGCGCTCGTTCAGCAGGGCGACGATGAGGCGGTCGATGGCGTCGATGCGGTCGCGGTGGGGCGCGAGGCCGTCGGCCGCGCCGTCGGGCGTCGCGCCGTCGGGCGTCGGGCCGTCGGGCGTCAGGCCGTCGGGCGTCGGGGCGTCGGTCACAGGGCGAGCGCGGGCTGAGCCGCGAGGTCGAGGCCGTCCGACGCGGGCCACCGGAACGCGGCGGCGACGGCGATCATGGCCGCGTTGTCGACCGAGAAGCCCGGCGCGGGGACGTGGAGCGCGAAGCCGTCGGCCTCGGCC
>JAYWIE010000680.1:0-1792 GCA_043789155.1 Rubricoccaceae bacterium
GCGCGCGGCTCAGAACGAGACGTCTCAGGCGGCGAGCGCCGAGACGACGGCCGGCGGGCCCTCGGCGATGGTCCGGTCGACGGCCTCGGCCACCCGTCGGACCTGTACCATCAGGTCCGCGAAGGCGTCGAGGTAGAGCGACTGCGGGCCGTCGGAGAGCGCAGACGGCGGGTCCGGGTGCGTCTCGACCATCAGCCCGTCGGCTCCGGCGGCGACGGCGGCGCGCGCCATCGGCATGATCTTGTCCCGCAGGCCGACGCCGTGGCTGGGGTCGACGACGATGGGCAGGTGGCTGAGCTTGCGCACGACCGGCACGGCCGAGAGGTCGAGCGTGTTGCGCGTCGCCGTCTCGAAGGTCCGGATGCCGCGCTCGCAGAGGATGACGTTCGGGTTGCCCTCGGCGAGGACGTACTCGGCGCTCATGAGCCACTCCTCGATGGTCGCCGAGAGGCCGCGCTTGAGGAAGACCGGCAGGCCGACCGAGCCGATGTCGCGCAGGAGCGAGAAGTTCTGCATGTTGCGCGCGCCGATCTGGAAGACGTGCGCGTAGCGCGCCACGACGTCGATCTGGTCCTGCGCCATGACCTCGGTGATGACCTTGAGGCCGTGGCGGTCCGCGGCCTCGCGCATGATCCGGAGGCCGGCCTCGCCCATGCCCTGGAAGGCGTACGGGCTGCTGCGCGGCTTGAAGGCCCCGCCGCGGAGGATGCGAGCGCCCGCCTTCGCGACGGCCGCGGCGCTCAGCTCCATCTGCTCCTCGCCCTCGACCGAGCACGGCCCGGCCATCACGACGACCTCGGGCCCGCCGACCAGCACGCCGTCGACGTCGACGACGGTGTCGTCGGGGTGCCACGTGCGGCTGGCGAACTTGTACGGGCTCGTGACGCGGAAGACGTCCTTGACCCCGTCGAGGATGCGGATGTGGCGGACGTCGAAGTCTGGCTTGACGCCGAGCGCTCCGAAGACGGTCTGCTGGACGCCGGTGAGGCGGTGGACGCCGAAGCCGTAGCCGTCGAGGCGCGCGACGACGGCCTCGTAGTCGGCCTCGGAGGCCGTGGGTTCCATGACGACGACCATGTCGGACATCGGGGTGGGCGGTGGGTGCCCGAACCTACGCGGCGGGTTCGCGCGCGGTTGTTCGTTCACCGCGGATTGGCACGGCATGCCCTACAACGACGTCGGCGCACCCGGGCGCCGGCGCACCGGGGACGTCGGTGGGCGCGTGTGGCCGACGGTCGCCGGGGCGGGTCTGTGGGCGTAGGGCCACCGCATGTGGTGGCCCTACCGAGCGTCACCGTTCAGAGACTGTTTGGGGAATCAACTCCTCCCCTCGGGGAGGTGGCCGCGAAGCGGTCGGAGGGGGTTCTGACGCGGCGTGATGCCCGTCACCCCCTAGTCCGCGTACGCGGACAGCCCCCCGAGGGGGGCAGTTTGAGCGTTCCGCCGTTCCCCAAACAGTTTCTCAGCCTTGCACCACCGGCGTCCACAGTCCCGCGTCAGGCCGGGACGAGGCGGCCGCCGTCGAGGCGCAGCGTGCGGTCTGCGAGCGCGGCCAGCGCCGGGTTGTGCGTCACGATCACGAACGCCTGCTCGTCGGCGTGGCTGAGCCGGCGCAGTTCGTCGTGGAGGCGGCCCGCCGTGGCCGTGTCGAGGTTGCCCGTCGGCTCGTCCATGAGCACGAGGCCCGGCCGGTTCATCAGCGCCCGCGCCACGGCCACGCGCTGCTGCTCGCCGCCCGAGAGCTGGGAGGGTCGGTGGTCCAGCCGCTCGCCGAGGCCGAGGTTCGTCAGCA
>JAYWIE010000681.1:0-1789 GCA_043789155.1 Rubricoccaceae bacterium
CCTTCGCCAAGGCCGCCGCTGCCGTTCAGACGCCGACGTCCAAGAACCACGCGGTGCTCGTCGCGATGACGGACGAGGACCTGATGTCGCAGTTCCAGATGGGCACGGTCGAGGCGTTCGACATTCTCGTGAGCCGCTACCACGACTCGCTGACGAACTACATCTACCGCTTCCTCGGCGACATAAAGGAGTGCGAGGACCTCCTCCAGGAGACGTTCCTGCGCGTCTACCGCAACCGCCACAGCTACCGCCGAATCGCCAAGTTCTCGACGTGGCTGTACACCATCGCCGGCAACCTCGCCCGCTCGGAGTACCGCAAGCGCAAGCGCCGCCGGCTGTACTCGCTCCAGTCCGTCAACCGCGACGACGAGGAGTACGAGGTCGAGATCCCCGACGAGACGTTCCTGCCGGACAAGCACGCCGAGTCCACGATCCAGGACCGCCACATCCAGGAGGCGCTCGCGCAGATCCCCGAGGAGTTCCGCGAGGTCGTCGTGCTCCGCGACGTCCAGCAGCTCGCATACGAGGAGATCGCGGACATCACGGGCCTCCCGATGGGCACGGTCAAGTCGCGCATCAACCGCGGCCGCACCAAGCTCCAGGGCATCCTCAAGGACGTCTACACGCCCGAGGAGATCTAGGCAGGCCAGTGGCCAGTGGGATGGAGCCAGTGGCCGAAAAGACCTTTGCCGGCCGGTGGACGCTCAGTCCGCCGGCCGGCTTTTTTATGTTGCCCCGATGCCGCACCCGCCCCTCCGGACCGTCGTCGTGACCGGCGGGCGCGCGCCCGTCGCGCTCTGCCTCGCGCGCCACCTCGCCGCGGCCGGCTGCCGCGTCGTCGTGGCCGAGAGCATGGCGTGGCCGACCACGCGCGCGTCGCTGGCCGTCGCGCTGAGCGTGCGCGTGCCGCCGCCGCGGCAGAAGCCGGCGGCCTTCCTCGACGCGCTCGAGCGGATCGTCCGCGACGAGCGCGCGAGCCTCGTCGTGCCGACGTGCGAGGAGACGTTCACGGTCGCCCGGCTGCTCGCGCGCGGCGTGCCCGTGCTGACGTCGCCCCGCGACGTGCTCGCCCGGCTGCACGACAAGGGCGCGTTCGCCGCGACGGCCACGGCGGCGGGCGTCCGGGTGCCGGAGACGCACCGGCTCACGTCGCGCGCGGCGCTCGCGCCGTTCCTCACGGACGCCTGGGTCCTTAAGCCCGCCTTCTCACGCTTCGGAGCGGACGCGCTCGTGCCGCCGCACCGCCGGCGCGCCCTTGCCGCGCTCCAGCCAACGCCCGAGCGGCCGCTCGTCGCGCAGCGGTTCGTGCCCGGCCGGCAGGTCTGCACGTACGCCGTCGCGCACGCGGGCCGCATCGTGGCGCAGGCGGCCTACGCGACGCCCTACGCCGCCGGCCGCGCCGGCGTCTGGTTCCGCCACGAGCCCTACGCCGAGGCTCTCGCCATGACGCAGCGCGTCGCCGCCCACACCGGCTTCACGGGCCAGATCGCGCTCGACGTGATCGAAGACGCGGACGGCCGCGCGTGGGCCATCGAGTGCAACCCGCGCGCGACGAGCGGCCTCCACCTCTTCCGCGGCGACCCGGCCTTCGCCCGCGCCGTCCTCGACCCAGACGCGGTCCGGGTGCCGGTCGAGCCCGTCGGCCGCGACGCGATGCTGGCCCTGCCGATGCTCGCCGCTGGTGCGGCGCACGGCTTCGACCGCCCGTGGCGCTCTGCCTTCGCCTCGGCCCGCGACGTCGCGTGGGACGCCGGCGACCCGCTGCCGGCCGCCGGGCAGCTGCTCACGC
>JAYWIE010000682.1:0-1788 GCA_043789155.1 Rubricoccaceae bacterium
TACGTCGACGTCGTCGAGCTCGGCGGCACGCGCGCGGCCGGCGCGAGCACGAGCCGCTACCTCGGCTCGGCGAACTCGTCCGTCGTGCCCGGCTCGGACGTCGCGGCCTCCGTCGCGACGACCACGACGGACCTCACGCACGGCTTCGAGCTCCAGATCCCGCTCGGCGCGACGGCCACGGCCACGACGCCGCTCGCGACCGACCGCCAGGCGATGCAGTTCTTCTCCATCGTCACCGGCGACTCGGGCTTCCTCTCGAACAGCTTCCTCTCGCCCGCCGGTCCGACCGACGGCAACTACGGAAACGGCGTCGTCAACTTCGAGCTCGCCGCGCCGGACCCGCTCTCCTACGTCTTCCAGCCCGTAGCCGGCCGCAAGGGCTGGCGGCACCTCGCGTGGCCCGTCGCCGGCGGGACCGTCGGCAGCTACGCCGCCCAGAACTTCGTCCAGGGCCCCGGCACGGCCTACCCGACGGGTGCCTCGAACGTCATCCTGGCCTACAACTCGTTCACCCCGGCCTACCTCTACGCCGCCGGCCTCGGCGACGCGCTGCCCTCGGGCCGCGGCCAGCTGTGGTACCACTACGACGCGGCCGACTTCTCCGGCGGCGTCGCCCCGGCGGCCTTCCGCCCGCGCCCGTACACGCTCCGCGCCGGCGGCAAGGAGCCCCAGGCCGACGTCCAGGCGTTCGTCGGCGAGACGTACATCGGCTTTACGATGACCGGCAACCCGTTCTCGCTCGACTTCGACACGCAGGGCGTCTCCACCACGGGCGGCGTGGTGCCGGGGCCGCTCGTCTACGTGTGGGACCCGGACGCCGGCGCGACGGGTGCATACGTCATCGTCGACCGCAACGCGGCCGTACAGGCCGACCGGACGGTCGCGCCGATGCAGGGCTTCTGGACCGAAACGCGGCAGGTGCCAACGGCAGTCGCGCCCGGCGCACCGGCGGCGCTCGGCGGAATCACGTTCACCTACGCCCAGACCAGCCGCGTCCAGGGCAACGAGCCCATCCTGTCGCGCACGGCCGCGCAGCGCGTGCTCGCCTTCCGCCTGGACCGCCTCACGCCGACCGGCCCGGTCCTCGAGTGGCAGGCCGCGCGCCTCGCCTTCGTCGAGGGAGCCGGAGACGGCGCGGACGCCTTCGACGGCGGCCTCCCGCCGGCCGTCGACGCCGCGAGCGACGTCCGGCTCGCGTTCGTCGGTGAGGACGGCGAGATGCGCGGCCAGCTCAGCCGCGCCTACGACGCCGCGGCCACGGCGCGCCTCGCGCTGCGCGTCACCGGCCGCGCGGCCGGCACGACGTACCGCCTCACGTGGCCGAGCGCTGCTGACCTGCCCGCGACGTGGGCGGCGACGCTCACCGACGGCGACACCGGCGCGACGGTCGACCTCCGCACGGCCGATCACCTCGACGTCGTCGCCTCGGAGGGCGACTGGACGAGCCGCTTCACCGTCCGTGTGAGCGCGCGCACGACGGCCGGCGAGGCCGCGCCCGCCGTCGCCCGCCTCGGCGCGGCCACGCCGAACCCGGCGTCGTCGGATACGCGCGTCGCGCTGAGCGTCGACGCGCCGCAGCGCGTCCGCGCCGAGCTCTTCGACGCGCTCGGCCGCCGCGTCGCCCTCGTGCTCGACGCGACCGTCGACGCCCCGCGCGACCTCACCGTCGACGTCCGCGGCCTCGCGCCCGGCGCTTACGTGCTCCGCGTGAGTGGCGATACGTTCGCCGAAAGCCGCCGGATCACGGTCGCGCGCTGACGACCCGGGCACGCGCCGGCGTCATGCGCC